>JASLFJ010000065.1 GCA_030150665.1 Enterococcaceae bacterium | reverse complement strand
ATATGCCAAGTTTTTATGAATTCAGCATTATGATTGATAATTCCAAATTTTAAGTAACTCCCACCAATATCAATTCCTAAAATATGCATTTGTTTCTCTCCTTAGTGATGTTTAAATAAAGGTTTTGAAAAAAGCAATCATATCACGATTACATTCAATCCCTATAGAATTTCTTAGATCAAGATGGAATACATGATGTAATTCTGTAAGATCCCATGATTGATAACATTGATAATGAGATTGACCTCCACAATGAATGATATGTTCTGATAAAGGATAAGCAAGATCTTTTAAAAAGTCGTGACTTGCTGTAGTTAGAAATGCTGGTGGGAAATGATGATCAATAAAATTTTCTACAGGAAATTGTTTTTGTATATGTTCTGATCGTGTTGTTCCAAAATAAAATGGAAAATCTTGATTGATGGCTTGATCTTTACCGATGAAATAAAGACCACAATTTAATCCAATGGCTGTGGGTATTATTTTTGGTGCAGAAAATGGAAATAAAGCAGCATAATTAGGATTTGTAAGAATAGTAGTATATTGTTCTGCAAGTTGAGCACCTGCGCTATCTCCTACTAAAAATATATGATCTAAATCGATAGGATAATGATGTTGATGTTTATTTACCCAATGCATTAATTGATTGATATCTTCTAATGGTGCTGGATATTTATATTTAGGTGCGAGTCGGTAGTTAAAATTGATAACAGTAAATCCATGTGTTGCTAAATACATCGTGTAAAATCGATACAATTCTTTATCTCCATAGAAAAATCCGCCTCCATGAATATTGATAATAGTTGGAAGAGGTGTTTTTGTATTATTTGGATAATAAATATCTAAAAGATGGTCTGGAGTTTGATCACCATAGGCGAGATCTTTGATGATTGTTAACTGATCATGAGGTTCTTGTAATCCTAAATCTCTGATCCGATCCTGTTCTTTAAATTCTTGTCGCATGACTTCTACATTAATTTCCATTTTTAAGCCTCCTGATAGTTATTTTTTAGTAAAAGGGTTGTAATAGCTGTTAAGATTAAAAATCCTGTAGCGGCGATTTTAAAGCTAAATTCAGGCGTATTATTATTAAATATTCCTCCAATACTATTCATTAAGATTGGAGAGAAAAACACACCAATATTTGTCATAATCATTAATAGTGTATAAGCTCCGTTAATCGCTTCTTTTGGGGCAACTGAAGCAGTCCAAGTGTAAATAAAAGGTGGTGCTACACCAAACCCAATACCTGATAAAATAATGCCAAAAATTAATACGGTTAAATTTTCTGATATGCTTAAAATAAAAAATCCTAAGGCAGCAATGATCATTCCTAAAGGAAGTAGTTTACGCTGAAATATTTGATGAAGTTTTCCATAAAACATCCCTACAGGAATACCTACTAATGTAGCAATTCCTGAGATCATAGATACGGTACTTGCTGTACCAATATGATTAATAATGACATATTCAGGAAGTTTAATGATGAGTGTTAAAAACAATGCAAATAAAATAAAGATTAATAAACTTAACTGGATGACTGAGCGGTTAATTGCACTTACATTTTTAGAAGATAGGCTTCCCTGTGCAGGAAAATCTAATTCTTTAGGAATAACAACAAACATACTAAACAATATTAAAATTGGAATAATAATAAGATATGCTAAAAAAGTAGCTTGCCATCCAAAAGTTACTAAGTAGCTAACTAGAAAAGAAAGAGCAGCACTACCTAATGATCCAGCCATTGCTTGAAATCCCATCATGGTTGAGAGCTCATCTTCTTGATACAATAAAGGAATTAAACTTACAGCAAGTGAGTTAAATAATCCAATTCCAAAACCAAAGATAAATCTAAGTAATAAAATGATTGAATAAACAGATAAAATACTAGGTAAAACACCGCTGATTAATGCGATAAATAAACCTAAGATTACTGTTTTTTTCTTACCTAGATAACGAATGATTATAGGACTGATCAATAATCCTAAAATAATTCCAAAATTAGGTGCTGTTAATAAAGTTTCGATAGATGATTTTGTTTGATTAGGAAATTGTTCACCAATTTGTGGTAATGCCGCTGCTATAATGGGTGCAGACATCAATAGTGTAGATATAGACAGTAGTGATATTTTAAAATAAGGTTTTTGTTGTTTGGACATAAAATAACCTCCTTTCTTTATAAAAGTATTGTATAATGTTAACGCTTTCAAATAGGGTTGAAAATGGTTCAATTTATTGTTAATTTATGTTCTTTTGATAGGTTCTATATTGATAAGGTGGGTAAAAATATTTTTTTTTTGAAAACACGATAAAATGTTTTAATATTTGGAAAACCACAGAAATCGGAAATATATTGCATTGATTTATTTGTATGCACAACATAATGGTAGGCTTTTTGTAATCGAAGTTGATAAATATATTCTAAAACAGTCATTTGTGTATAGCGTTTAAATTTTTTGGAAAAATAACTAGGAGAAAGGTGAAATTGTTGTGCTAAATAGCTCACCGAAAGCTCTTCTTCTAAATGCTCTTTGATGTATGTGAGTACTTCTTGAACCCAAGGAATATCTTCATTTTGTACTGCATGATAGTAATGGTTATCAATTGATGAAAAATATTCTGTTAATTCAAAAAGTAGTTGATAAACTAGGCTATAAATATGTAATGCTTCGTACGGTTTTTTAATTTTTTGTTTGGTAATTATTAAATCTTCTAGTATCTGTTGCATTCTTTGATAAGATTTTTTTTGGCGGTTTGTTTGTTGTTTTAATTCAGGAATAGTATAGACTCTGCTTGATATATCTGGAATATATGGTTGTAACCAGTCAATCGGTATAATAATGGACAAAGCTAGAGTTATTTTTGAAGAGGCATGTTTGGTTATAATACGATGGACTTCTGTAGGATTAATGATTAAGATATCTCCGGCTTTTGTACAGTAGTTTTTATGACCGATCGTAAATTGATCAATGCTGCCATAAGATGTATAGCTAATTTCTAATGCATTGTGCCAATGATTAGGAATGATTGCTTGCTCTTGCTGATGAATAAGTAATTTGAATGGGAAAGTAGATGTTGAAAGATCAATCACTTCATAATGAAACATCAAATTCACCTCGTTAGATAAATAAAAAAAGCGGTAATCCCAAAGGGAATTACCGCTTATTAAGAAGACGTCACAGGAGGGATTCGAACCCCCGACCGTTCGCTTAGAAGGCGAATGCTCTATCCAGCTGAGCTACTATGACTTATCTACTCGTTTATTTTATCATAAGAAATATAATGTTTCAACATAAAATTATGAAAAAACAGTCAAGCTTTATTTTGACTGTTTTTTCATTTCTTTGTGTGTTTTAAAGTAATCAGCAAGAAACATGTGTTCTGGAAGTAGTAAAAAAATAAAAGTAAACATTGCAAAGAAGATAAGCAAAATAAATTTAGTTTTAATAAAAATTTGTCGGCTGTGCATTAAAGGTGCTGTGTGATCATAAAGGGATTGGATAGAAATATGTTGATTTCTTTCTGCAAATATTGCAAAAATTGCTAAAATAAGTGCTTGATTTAAAATACTTCCTAAATTAGTTAATCGGTATTTACTGACCAGTCTAATATCTTCTGGAAGATAAATATCATGATAGCTTTCAGTATTTAATTGACGATTAAGTTGTGTAATAAAGACACTTAAAAAATAAATACCAACTAAGAACGTCCATTTATTGGTAAGCAGTGCAAGACTTAGCATAATACCTGTAAAGAATAAGTGAAATATTGGGGTATTAGGTAATAATTTTTGAATTTGTTTTCTAACAATAGGACCTGATAATAATCCAATAAGATAGATCGTATATACGGTATATAATGCTTTTGGCGAATTTAAAAAGACAAGATATGCAGAACAGAAAATAAATAAAAAATTAAGTAATAGCCCTTTGTAAATACAAAGAATTAAAAAATGAGGTGGGAAAGGTTGTGTTAATTTATGTTGCCACGTTAACACTCCATAAACAATTAAAATTGTTGTTAGAAATATAAAAAATAGATAAAGATAATCTGTATATCCTAAAGTAGTACTTTGTTTAATTAAAAACATAGAGAAAAAGGCGGTTAAAAATAAAAAGATACTTTCTTTGTGAGAATAATCAGGGACGGGAACATGATTATCTGGGGTATATGATGGATACGTGGGTAAAATACTTAAAGTGAGTAAAAAGGCAAGACCTGTCCAAATAAAAGCAATTGATAAATTTTTTTGAAGCAGTGTAAATAAAGTAAAAAAGAATATAGCAGAAAAAATCATCTCTATATAGCTATCTTTTTTAGTACGCTTTAGTCCTTTTTGTTCTTGCCAGTGGAAAAATAAAGTTCTAAAGCTTGGAAACGCTGTTCCAGAAGTTGCTCCTAGAAACATACTAGATATAGCTAGCCCAATTGCTGAACTTGTAAAAAAGGCACCAATAATACAACCGAATACTCCTAGATACATAGAAATCATTAATAATTTTTGACAGTTCATCGGTTTTTTTCTAAATAGAAAAAGTGTTGTTGTTTTGAAACTATAAAATAAAATAAATGGCAGAATAAATTGGACTTTATTTGGATAATGGACACTAATTTGTGCAAATAAAAAAGCAGGAAACAAACTTAGTTCATTAGTAAATACAAAAGGAATCGCTTGTAATTTTTGTAAATAATGACGAGATTGCGACATTGCGTTACTCCTTTCTAAATATAAAAACAAAGCGGGTGCTTACACCATCCGCTTTGTTTTTTATTTGCTATGTCACGTTATCAGACAATATCTTCATGAATAAGATCATGAAGTCTTTGTTCATAGGTATTTTGAATTACACGAGTTAAATGGATTAAGGATCCATTATCAACTTGATAATTAAAAATAAGTAACGGTTCATGAGCGGTAGAAAAATGATTGAGTTCTTGTTCTTGTTCTATAGAACAAAACTTTCCATAATCATACGGGACAATGAGTAAGTCTTTATTTTGACTAAATTCACTAAATGATTGTGTTCCATTAAAAAAGAAATATTCTGGATTTGGGGCAGAAGAAAACTGATTATACGCATTTTGAATAATTTCTGCAAACCGCTTAGTTTGAGTACACACGCCAACAGAAGCATCTTTAGGAATTTGGGCTAACGATGCAACGGTTTTACTAGAAGGTGCTAAAGATACTGGTAGTAGTGGTTTTTCAGGAGTCACATATTTTGCAACTTCTTCAAAATGTGTTGTCGTTGTTGTAATAAGATCTAGATGTTTCGTTTTATCAGTCCATGTTTTACGATCAGGAAGCAAGAAAGGATGTAGTTGAATATGTGTAATTGTTGATAGCTGTGAACGAATAACGTGAAGTGCTTCTGGATTGCAGTCGATAATACCTAGATGAACATAGGTTCCTTT
>JASLFJ010000126.1 GCA_030150665.1 Enterococcaceae bacterium | reverse complement strand
TTTTTTAAAGTTAATTTTTGTTGTTCGTCTTTGTTAAGGACAAGTAATAATATAGCAACTTTTTTTTCATTTGACAACCCCTTTTTTAAAAAAAATTTTCTTACAACAATTTATCTACTTTTTTCATAAGTAGAAAAGTATCTTTAGTTTTCTCATACTCCACAAAACCCTGATTTTTAAAGAAAAAATAAGCATGCATATTATATTTAGATACTTCTATATGAAACTGTTCAAGATGATCATATTGATATAATAATGCATATTCTAGCTGTTGCCAAAAATACGTGCCTAACCCTTGTAAACAATAACGTTCAAATAAACTCATACCAATCTCTACCGTAGTATCGTTAATCCAATCTACTTGGATTACACCTACTAAATCATTTAAAACATATAAAAGATAAGTAAGTTCATGATTTAGTCGATATATTGCATACATATGCCATTCTTCCAATATGTTCACACTATTTCGCTACAATAGTGCAGTTCTCTTAAGAACTTCTTATGTTTTCACATAAGTTCAGACTATATCTTCTCCATTCATATTTTAATGGCGAGACCTCTTCCATACGCTTGTATGTACTTCCTGTTAAGGAATAGTCGTTGAACCTTCCTAAAAATAGGCTTGGCTGCTGATTGCCGATTAATAAAGCACTTAGGTTTTAACCATATGCCATCTAATAAATTGTTTCTACTTTCGTCACTAAAATAGCTTAATATTTTAGTTTTATTAGCTTTACGGGTTCCCAGCAATTCGATCTCTAAAAATCATACAAGTTGCCTTATATGTGTACACTCATCTATACATTTTAGGCATATGTAATGCTGAATAACTATAAGGGTGCTCTTGAATCATTTTTTGCATCGCAAAGATATATATATCTAAGTGACTTTCTGTCATCACAACTAACCTTTTTTCCATTTCATCTCCCCTACCTTAAAAATTCTTGATGATTCAAATAATCTTGTATACGACTTAATGATTCTGTTGGTATTGATTCTTGAATCGTAATCTTTCGGTACTGATCCTCTGTAACTTCAATACGAATATGAAAAAAGTGTTCCGGTAAATACTCAGGAAATAACATCCCCCACTCAATAACACTCATTCCTTTTTGATCATAATACTCCTCAATTCCTAATTCATAAAGCGTATCATCATCTTCTAATCGGTAAAAATCCATATGAAATAAAGGAAATTCTGTTTTTTGATACTCCCTGATGATAGGATAGCTTGGACTTTTAATGGGTTTTTGAATATTTAAACCTAACCCAATACCTTGAGTTAATGTCGTTTTTCCAGAACCTAAATCTCCTGATAATACAATATATTGGCCTAAGCCTGTTTCTCGGTACATCTTCCCTAAAAGATATCCTAATGTTTTCATATCTTCTGGACTTGAAATCTTATATTCTAACATATAAAAACTCCTTTTTTGGTATCAATCATAATCTATAAATAGATAAAACAAGCCATAGAATGCTCTATCGCTTGTTTTTCTTTGCTTCATTAACCTAATAATGTTTGAGCTGCTGTAATGATTGATAATTTATAAACATCTTCTTCATTACATCCACGAGATAAATCCGAAATAGGTTTATTTAATCCTTGTAAGATGGGGCCAATAGCTTCAAAACCACCTAAACGCTGTGCAATTTTATAGCCAATATTTCCTGACTGTAAATCTGGAAACACAAAAACGGTTGCTGATCCAGCAACTTCAGAGTCTGGTGCTTTTTGGGCTGCTACTGTCGGTACGTAAGCAGCATCAAATTGTAATTCACCATCAAACATATACTGAGGTGCTGCTTTTTGAGCTAATTGTGTTGCTTCAGCTACTTTAGTAACTTCTTCACTTTTTGCAGATCCTTTTGTTGAAAAACTTAGTAAAGCAACTTTAGGATCAATATCAAATAATGATGCAGTTTCAGCACTTGCAATCGCAATTTCTGATAATTCTTGCGCATTTGGATTTACATTAATCGCACAATCAGAAAATACATAACGCGCATCATCTGATTCTCGAACCATTAAAAAGGCCCCACTTGTACGACTAATTCCTGGTTTTGTTTTAATAATTTGTAGTGCAGGACGCACTGTATCTCCTGTTGAATGAATCGCTCCACTAACCATACCTGCCACTTGATCCATATATGTTAGCATCGTTCCAAAATAATTTGCATCTTTTAATTGCTCACGCGCTTGCTCTTCTGTTACTTTTCCTTTACGGCGCTCTACAAAAGAGGCAACCATTGCATCAAACGCTTCATACTGTTTTGGATCTAAAATTTCCATACCGTCAATAGAAACACCTGCTTTTTGCGCAGCTTCTTTAACTTCTGATACATTGCCAATAAGAACAGGTTCCACTAATCCTTCATTTTTCAAACGAACAACAGCACCTAAAATACGTGCATCTGTTGCTTCAGGAAAGACTAAACGAATCCCTTTTCCTTGAATTTTTTGTTTTAACCCATCAAATAAGTTCAAACAAAACACCTCCATTTTTTAATAACATACGATGAACCTTTATCAATTAAAGCTTCAATTACGTGTTTTATTCTACCATTGTCTTTGTTTTTTTTCTAGCTTTTTTGACTTACTGAACACCACTGAATCGGTTGCTGATGTGTTTTTATTAAAAAATCATTAGCTTTAGAAAATGGACGACTGCCAAAAAATCCTCGATATGCTGATAATGGACTAGGATGAGGACTTTGAAGAATGAGGTGTCTTTTTGCATCAATCCATCTTGCTTTCTCTTGTGCTGATTTTCCCCATAAAATAAATACAACAGGATGCGGTAGATTATTCACAGCACGAATCACTTGATACGTTAACGCTTCCCAACCTTTTCCTTGATGAGATGCCGCTTGTTTTTCACGAACTGTTAACACACTGTTCCATAATAAAACTCCTTGTTTTGCCCAGGAACTTAAATTACCTTGTTGAGGTATAAAACAACCCATATCATCATGTAACTCTTTATAGATATTCCGCAAAGAAGGAGGTAAAGGTCCTGAAGCAACAGAAAAACTAAGGCCATGGGCCTGATTAGGACCGTGATAAGGATCTTGACCTAAAATGACCACTTTTACTTGATGATATGGTGTTTGTTTTAACGCTTGATACCAATTCTGTGATTTAGGATAGATTGTATATCCTGAACTTATTTCTTGTGATAAAAATGTGGCTAAGTGGTCCCAATAGGTTTGAGACAGATGAGGAGATAATACAGATTTCCAATCATCGGGTAATGCTAATAAATCAGATAATAGGGTCTCTTTTAATGTCATCATTACTCCTTTTTTTCCATAAAATAATTTCTTGAAGCTCTAAAGATTTAGGGACACAAATAATTCGTTGATTTTGACTGCCACGAAACGCCAGATCTGCCTTTTGATTGATCATAAAACGTCCGTCAACTAACACATCAAGATAATTTAATAATTCTTGTTTATCTAAACTTCCCATAAGCAGCTCTTCCCAAGTAAACCCCGTCCAACACCAAATATCTTTTTCATCTCCAAAACATTGCCGAACAGCTTGTACGAGAGATAAACAAACTTCTGTATTTAAAAAAGGCTCACCACCTAACAAAGAAAGCCCTTGGATATAAGAACGCGCTAAATCTTCAAGGACTTGATTTTGAAACGCTTCATCAAATGGTACTCCATAACTAAAATCTTGCACTTTTTGATTAAAACACCCTGGACAGGCAAATAAACATCCACTCACATAAACACTACACCGAACTCCTTCACCATCGACAAATGATGTTGGATAATAATTAGCAATACGCTTCTTTGAATAATCTTGAGACTGCCATTTACTTGCTAAAGAAGTCATCTACTCACCTTACTTTTTATTGAACGACTACGAATCTAAAGCCATAGTGGATTCCTAAATACAAAGTTCTATCGAACTCTAAACAACTTACATATGTTTCACACGAGAGATAATCTCTAAATGTCTTCCTTTAACCATAGGACGGGCTTGAGGATTGCCTAAGTAGCCACATGTCCGTTTTACAACATCACATAACATAGGATCATCATTACCACATTCTGGACACATAAATCCGTGCTCGGTTGGCACAAATTCACCTTGAAATCCACATTGATAACACGCATCAATAGGAGTATTGGTCCCTAAATAACCAACACGCTCATATGCATAATCCCATACCGCTTCAAGTGCTGCTTGATTATGCGATAAAATCGGATATTCACAGTAATGAATAAAACCTCCTGAAGAAAATGGTGCATAATCTTTTTCAAACTCAATTTTTTCAAAAGGCGTCGGTGATTTTCTAACGTCATAGTGAAAACTATTCGTATAATATCCTTTATCTGTAATATTAGAAATCACACCAAAACGCGCTAAGTCTAGCCGACAAAATCGGTCCGTCAGACTCTCACTTGGCGTCCCATAAACACTAAAGTGATAACCATACTGTTTACTCCATTGTCTAGTCTTTAACGTTAATTCTTTTAAAATATCTAACGTAAACTGTTTAGCCTCATAATTATCTTCCCAATCAGGGCCAAAAAAGACAGTCGCTACCTCATATAACCCGATATAACCTAAAGATACTGTTGCCCTATGATCACGAAAAACGTGATCTACAGAGTCATCTGGAGCTAACCTTCTACCAAAGGCCCCGTATTGATATAAAATAGGTGCATTGCTTGATTGCGCTTGTTTACAGCGCTCAATTCGAAACACAAGTGCTTCTTCCATAATAGATAATCGTTCTGATAACATTGTCCAAAAAAGTGCTAAGTTCCCTTCACTTTCTAAAGCAATTCTAGGTAAGTTAAGGGTTACAACCCCTAAATTCATACGTCCTTCATGTTCAAATACACCTGCTTCATTTTTCCACCCCTGTAAAAAAGAGCGACATCCCATCGGTACTTTAAAACTTCCAGTAATAGAAATAATTTGATCATAACTTAACACATCAGGATACATCCGTTTTGTAGCACACTGAAGTGCTAACTGTTTTATATCATAATTAGGATCTGATGGATTAAGATTCAATCCTTTTTTTAATGTAAAAATCAGTTTTGGAAAAATAGCCGTCCGCTTTTCTTTACCTAAACCTTGAAGACGCACTTTAAAAATCGCTTTTTGAATTTCTCGCTCAATCCAACCGGTACCTAAACCAAACCCTAATGAAGTAAAGGGCGTCTGTCCATTTGTTGTAAATAATGTATTAATTTCATATTCTAAACTTTGCATCGCATCATAAATATCTTTTTGTGTTTTCTTCTGAGCATAATCTTCCCAAAGCGACTCATCTTCAATCCATAATTGTGCTTCTTTATAATGTTTTTGATAATTCAATTTTGCATAAGGAGCCAGCAGTTCATCGATTCTATGGACAGAACATCCCCCGTATTGACTCGAAGACACATTCGCAATAATTTGCGCAATTTGTGCTGTTGCTGTTTGAATCGATTTAGGAGACTCAACTTCTGCATTACCAATCTTAAAGCCTTCTGAAAGCATCCCTGGAAAATCAATTAAACAACAATTGGTCATCGGCATATAAGGATGATAATCTAAGTCATGATAATGAATATCTCCTGATATATGTGCTTTAGCAACACGCTCTGGTAGTAAAGATAACCCAACAGCCTTACTAACAGCACCTGCTGTTAAATCACGACGCGTATTAAATACATTACTATCCTTATTCGCATTTTCATAAATCACACGCTGATCTTCTGATTGAAGTTTTTGTACAGCATCTGTTACAGAACATGCTTTTTGCCACATATTTTGTTTTTCTACGAATCCTTCTTGATAACAATTAATCCAATGAGTTTGATTGTGATCTTTTGCATAATCGATCAATAAAGTTCTCAGATGCTCTGTTGTTTGTTGTTCTTGAGGTAACTGATGCCAATTCTCCTTGATGATCTCCTTAACCTCTAAAAACATCTCCTCTGTTCCAGAAGCACGTTTCATACTTCTTAACAATTTATTCCATTGAAACGTAACTTGCTCTCCAGATCGCTTCACGATCTTCATGACCCCTACACTTCCTTTAAATTTATCTGTACAAACAAATTAATAAAAAAAGCACTATATATAGTGCTTTTTTTATTAATAAATACAATATATAGTATATCATACCTTATCTTATAAGTTAATATATTTTATTAAAATAACTAACAAACCACAATTTGATAGTCTTTTTCCTTAAGATAACTGCAGTAAAATTAACGTAATAATACTTAGACCAATAATAAATAAATAACCACTATATTTTTTCCACTGAAACTGTTCAGGATATGCTTTTTTTTCCATAAAAATAGCTCCTAATAAAATAATATCTAAAATGATCATAAACCATGTTAAAAATAAAACCATCAATCTATAACTCCTTTTTTATATTTTATGACGATGTTGCCATTTATGATACTGTTTAAAAAATGCATTCATTAATGTATTTGCAATCACAATACCAAAAGCAATCGCAAGTGAAATTTTAAGTACAACTACAGCAGCTAATGCTGGGTTTCCATCTCTTAAAAAAAATTCATACGTCATTTTATATAAGGCAAGTCCAGGCACCAGCGTAAAAATCCCACAAATTAAAAAAATAGTACCGGGGGCTTTTTTAATATGCGCCATCACCGAAGCTGTACATGATAAAAAAATAGCTGCAATAAAGGTCGCAAACACTGTTTCATCTGTATATCTTACTACAATTAAATAAACCCACCAGCCACACATTCCAATAAATCCACTGGTTAAAAAATGCTTCTTTGGAACATCAAATAAATATGCAAAGGAAAGGGTGCCAAAAAAAGCAGCAATACTTTGTAATAAATACTCCTCAAACATAACTTATTCCCCCAACTTTAAAGTGTCATCAAAAATTCCCAAAATCTTAATGTGCCACCTACACCAACAGACAAACACAGGGCCGTAAGTACAGCATCTGTCAAACGAATAAGTCCAGATGAGAGATCATTATTAAATAAATTTCTAAATCCAATAATTAGTGCAACACCTGGAACAAGAGAAATAACGCCTCCTACAATAATTGTATCCATATTTAGTTGAGGAAAAAAATATGTTAAAATACAAGCGTATAAAGTCACTAAAGCACTTGCTATAATATGAATCATCGCTTTTCCCCAAGATTCAATAAAAGGAACAATACCTAAAAAATAAATGGCAACTAAAGCTCCTGCAAAAAGTGATAGACCTGCATCAACCAGCGTTCCTCCGACAAGATAACAAAAACAGGCACTGCCGATCATATACGCTCCTGCTTTTTTCCAAAAAGCAGCTTCTGGCAACTGTTGAATTTCTATCAAACGAATACGTGCCTCATCTAAAGTATATTTTTGATCAATAATTGATCTTGATAATGTATTTACAGCATCAATTTTTGTAAGGTGCATCGGAGAAATGGGGACATGAAGCACTTTACTTAAGACATGATCATGAAAGACAGCAGAAATAAAAATACCATTGGCTAAAATAAAACAGTTAAACTCTTCTATATGATAAAACGAAGCAAGTCTAAGCATCAAATCTTCGGTTCGGTAAACTTCTCCACCACTTAATAACATTGTCTCTCCCATATCTGCTATAAAATCAAAGATTTTTTTCTCCTCTTTCATGAGCTCATCCCCTTTCTCAGTCTTTTTTATTATAGCATAAAAGCGAACATTAAATTTTATATTTCTTCTATTTGAAAGGAGCACTTTATGCAACAGACAAAAACATTTATCACACAATATAAATATGCACTAGCACTTGTTTTTGTGCTACCAATCATTATATTATCCATTAATTATGCTACCTTAAAT
>JASLFJ010000107.1 GCA_030150665.1 Enterococcaceae bacterium | reverse complement strand
AATCATTAGAAGAATTATAATCATTGTAATAATCATCTATAAATAATAAAAAACACTAATCCCTTAAGGGATTAGTGTTTTTTTCTAGTTAACTTGATCTTTAGCACGTTCTTTTTGGAGTTCTTCAATTTCAACAACATTGAAATCTTTTTTCTCTAAATGATCAATAATTTGTTTTAAGGTAGTTTCTGAAGTGTTTGCTGGAAGAGTAAATAAGGTTCTGCGAATGAGTTTATCTTTTTCTACATCTAGAGTAATGCAACTTGCAATACTAGAGTATTTAGCAATAATTTTAGCCATAGCTGCTAAATCTCCTTGTTTTCCTGTTGAAGCTACGGTAATTACATAACGGCCTTCTTTAACATCCCAAGATTGTGATAAAATATTTAAAAGTTTACTATGAGTTAAAATGCCGTAAAACTCTTGTTTTTCATTTAAAACCGCGATATAGGGTAGTTCTTTAATCGTGAAGAATACTTCAAAAAATGAAGAGTCTAAATAAATATATTTTTGTGTATTTTTGATTAAATGTGTCACTGGAAGTGACATATCACCTTGATTTGCAAGATGACGATAAATATGCATTTTATAAATATTTCCTTTAAAATATTTCTGAGATTCATCCAAAACAGGAATACAACGATATCCAGAATCTTCTAAAAGTTCTAAAGCTTTTTCTAAAGTTTCATTTTCGGTAATGGTTGTAAGCTGACGTTTTGGTAGGCATACTGATTGAATAATCATATTATCATTCACTCCTTTTCATTTAGGTTGTCTTTTATTTTACCATAGTTTGATCCATTCGTTGATAGTTATAGCATTAAATATAAATTAAAAAATATTCATTGATTTGTTTTAAAAATTACTGTACAGATGGCCAGATGATTAAATTTTATGCTACAATAAAAAAGATATGATTAATGTTTTTTAGAAACAAGGGAGGATTTAAAATACATGTTTAAGTTCGGTAGAGATAAAAAAAAAGAAGATAATCCAAACAGTTATACACTAGAAGATTATGAAGAAGAGATTAGTCTTTTAGAAGCTGAACTAGATGATAAAAATGAATTGATTGCAGAACTAGAAAAAATAAATAAAGATTATAAGGTGCAGCTGATTAATGTATCTAAACATTTAAAATCAGATGATAGTGATATATCTATTTTAGAAGAACAGCTATTAGAAGAACAACAAAAAAATGCATCTTTATTGGAACAATTAAATTATGTACAAGAGCAATTAGTATCTTTTGAAGAAAAAACAAAACAAGAAAAAGAAGAGCTAGCTAATGCAAAAGATCAACTGCAAAATCAAATTTATTTGTTGCTTGATGAACGTCAACGATTAACAGAAGATAATGAATCGTTAAATACCAATATAATTGATTTGCGTAGAGAAAATAGAAAATTAACAATAGAGTTAAGTACTGTTCAAGAAAATATGCAAAAACATGCAGATTCAGAATCAGAGCTCGAACAGAAATATTATCAACTACAAGTTGATTATGAATATGAACAGTTACAATTATCACGTGTAACAGAAAATTATGAAGCTTTATTGCTTGAACAAGAACAAGTAAAACAAACTTTAGAAAATGTTCAAAAACAATTATTAGAAAAAGAACAGCGTGTTGATGTTTTATCACAACAGTTAGAAGAACGTAGTGAGGATTCACAGTTACTTCAAGAAAATCAAGAATTATTAGCTCAAATTCAAGAATTAAAACAAAAAAATGAATCTTTATTGGCATTAGAAGAAACGTATCAAAAGATAAATATTGATTATCAAGAAAATCAAGCAGAATTAATAAAAATCACAGAAAATTATGAGCAACTTCGTCGGCATCAAGAAGAAGTTCAAGAACAA
The DNA here is from genome assembly GCA_030150665.1 of Enterococcaceae bacterium. Taxonomy (GTDB): domain Bacteria; phylum Bacillota; class Bacilli; order Lactobacillales; family Catellicoccaceae; genus JASLFJ01. The sequence goes on along the minus strand of JASLFJ010000107.1, from coordinate 2,575 downwards.
TTGGTAGCAGCTCAGAACGCTGTTTTAGAAAAAGATGAACTTATCGATACATTATCACAAAAACTAGCAGTACAAGGAGCAGATGAAAAGGTATCTCGGGAAAAAGAAGCATTGATACATGAAAAACATATTCTTGAAGAGCAAATTATAGAGTTAGAGCAAAAGCTTCATGAAAGTAAATTGCACATTGATGAACTAATGAAAAAGCAAGAGCAACACGCAGTACTTGCTGAAAAAAGTGAGGCACTAGAAGAACAATTGGCCTTACAAACACAAAAAACAGAACAAATAACAGAAGAGCGTCATAAGTTAAAAGAACAAGTGACTAAGCTAAAAACACAGTTAAGTGACTTAGATGTATATTACACGGCATTACAACAGCGACAAAAAGATGAGATGAAAGAGTATCAAGCACAAATTGAATCTCTTCAAACACAACTAGCAAATGCCACAACAGAGCTAGATGAACATCAAGCTCAAGTTTATCAAGCTAAAATAGATACATTAGAGGCAGAAACGAAAACACTCACAGAGCGTATTCAAAAGTTAACACAAGAGCTTGAGGCGCAAAAGGCAGTCGATACTACGCAGTATTTAGAAGAAATTCAACTATGGAAGCAAAAAGTAGAAGCTTTAGAACAAGAACGGTTAAGCTTATCTGATCAAAGTGAGCAATTAACCGAAGCTCAAGCATATATTGTCACTTTAGAACAGAAAATTGCTGATCTAGAACAAAAATTAACAGAAGGATTATCAGTAAAAGATAGTCCAGAGTATCAACAGCTTCAAGAAGAACTAGTTCAATATCAAGAACAAGTAGATCAGCTAACAGATCAGCTAAATCAATTCAAAGAAGAAGCATTATATGTAGATGTATCTGTTTGGGAAGGTCAAGTAGCAGAACTTAAAGCACAAGTTGCTACGCTACAAAAACAATTAGAAATGCAAGATATGCAACAAGAAAAAATAAATATTGCTGATGTTTTATGTTCTGCAAAATTACAGGCAAATACAATGATTGAACATGCAGAAGAAGAAGTTTTAGCGACACGACGTAAATTAGTAAAAATGGAATTAGAGTTAGAAAACACACGCCAACAAGCATTAAAATACGAACAGTTATTAAAAGAAAATAGAGTCAAAGCTAAAGAAAATTATCAAGAATTACTTCAAAAAATTGAACATATTACCCATATTGATTAAATGAATGCATAAAGATTCATGCATGAAATTATAAACATCTATGTAAATAGAAAGGAGGGTTTATTTTATGCCACAGTCAGTGACGATATTTATGAATGCTTATCCGGAGTATCCTACGATTCCTCAACACAGTCAAGATTTATGGTATGTTGAAGATACTGCTTCTATGATTGCAACCTCTTTTGAAACACTTGCTCAACAAAAAAATATAACTTTACATTTCTCAAATCATACTTTAACTCAGCGTATTCAACATGTACTTTATAAAGTTCAGTTAGAACAATTATTATTATTTGTATTACCTAAAGATGTGAATTTTAATTGGTTACATGTGAAACATTTATTAAGCCAACAATATCCACAAATTAATATTACAAGGGTTCGTGTATGGGAGATAGGAAAATATCATGTTTATGGGTATCTTTATATTCCTGTTGCGGTTAATTTTGATGATTTAACAACAAATGATTTGCCTTTTACATTTGGATTAGAAGAAGCTTTAGTACAAGAAGATATTATTGCTGAAAAAGGCTCATTCATTAATGGATGGATGGATCAGATCTTTTTATTTATGTTAACAGAGGGTATTTTACCTACTTATGTAACTTATCAAATGATTGATGATTTATTATTCAAACAAGTGCTTTATAATGATGACCCAGATGATAATTTAGCAGTGACAGATACAGATGTTTTATCCCTTTCTTTAGATGTTTTAGAAGAACGTTTAGAACAGCTAGAGTCAGAAGTTGATGAATTTCACCGGTTAGATGTAGATGCACAATTATCAGATATTTCTTTAGTCAATGATATAGAAGATAGAGAGCATTTAGAAGATCAAGTATATACTGAACAAACTGATAATCAAGAATCTGTATCTACAGATCAAGATTATTTAGAAGATCAAAATATCATGGTTAAAGTAACTCAACCACTTAATGAATTGGAGGAAAAGATTGAGTTTACAGAAAAACCAGAATCAGATGCACTCATCAATACACCTGAAGTCGATGAATTAATGACAGAAAGTAATCATCAAGAAATTCAGGACTCTTTAGAAAAAATACAAGAACTACTTGATAAAGAGGCAGAATTAGAGTTTAAACGACAAAGAAAACAGAAAAAAGAAAAATTAGAAGAACTATCTCACATACCATCACATGTTAAAGATTCTCAAGAAAAAAAACATTTATCTGATGAGACTCTTTATCCAGAACAAATTGAGTATTTTGAAAAGCATGAATTAGCAACATATACAAAAGATGATCTGATTCATAGAGTACTGTATTTACAAGAATCTTTAAAACGCGCTTCTGATGGCAAATCACGACTAGAAATTGCCAATGAACGCTTAGAGTATCAAAATAAACAG
>JASLFJ010000084.1 GCA_030150665.1 Enterococcaceae bacterium | reverse complement strand
TATTGCTATGATCGGCTAGTAGTATCCGAGCACAGTGTCTTTACTGCTTGAGCGATACTTTTTTCATTAGGTACTGCTAGCTTCTCTAATGAGGCTGCTGCAGGCATGGGAACAAATTCGCCACCTAATCGCATCATTTTAGGCATCCAATGATCCAATTGACTTTGCTCTATAATTTGTGCTACTAATTCAGCACCAAATCCTGAATACTTAACTTCTTCAGTAACGACTAGGACACGTTTTGTTTTGAATACAGATTGCATAATTGTTTGAATATCTAAAGGAACTAAAGTTCTTGGATCAATAATTTCGATAGAATATCCTTCTTTTTCTAATTGAACTGCTATTTTTTTTGCTTTATACACCATATACCCAGTAGCAACAATAGTTACATCTGAACCTTCACGAACTCTACATGCTTTACCTAAAGGCACCTCATAATAATCTAAAGGTACACTTTCTTCTAACTTATAACATAGTTTATGTTCAAAAAAAATGACAGGATTATTATCTTTGATTGAAGCAAGTAATAATCCTTTAGCATCATAAGCAGAAGAAGGTTGAACAACCTTTAATCCTGGAATATGTGTAAACCAATTTTCTAAACTTTGAGAATGTTGAGCTCCTGCTCCTGTACCAGAGCCACTTGGGGTTCTGATCACTAAAGGTACTTTGAATTGTCCATTATGCATATAATGAATCTTTGCAGCTTGATTTACAATTTGATCCATTGCAATAGTAATAAAATCAGAAAATTGAAGCTCTACAACTGGACGCATTCCTGTCATAGCAGCACCCACAGCAGCGCCAACAAGCGCACTTTCTGATATAGGAGTAGAACGAATTCGTTCTACTCCATATTTTTCTTCTAATCCTTTAGTTGCTCCAAATCCTCCACCATAAATACCGATATCTTCTCCCATTAAAAAAACTTGTGGATCTCTTTTAAGAGCACAGTCCAAAGCTTCTGTAATCGCTTGTAAATATGTTATTTTTCTTGTCGGTTGACTCATACCAATCTCCTTTACTCATCTGCATAAACATAAGTATATAATTCACTATCTTCTGGAATTGGATCTTGAAGCGCTCGTTGTGCACTTTGAATAACTTCTTCATAAATCACCATTTTATCGTGTTCCATTTGTGCTTTAGAGACAATACCATGTCGTTGCAACAGCTGCTCTGTACGATCAATGGGATCTAACTTTTGTTCCCACAGCTCTTCTTCAACTTTTGTTCTATAAATACGTTCTGTATCTGATTTTGAATGTCCTTTATATCTGTATGTAAATGCTTCAATAAGTGTCGGTCCTTCTCCAGCGCGTGCTCGTTGTACTGCATGCCATGTTGTGTTTACTACTTCCACTAAATCATTTCCATCTATCGTTACACCAGGTATTCCATAACTGGTCGCTCTTAAAGAGAGTTGGGGAATATTCACCATCTCTTGAATACTTGAACTCATCGCATATTGATTGTTTTCAATAAAAAAAATGACTGGAAGCTGCCAAATAGAAGCTAAGTTAAGTGCTTCATGAAAGCTACCTTCATTCGTTGCTCCATCACCACCAAAAGATAAAACAACTTGTTCTGTTCCTGTCAATTTAGCAGTTAATGCTGCACCCGTTGCAATAGGAAATCCAGCACCTACAATTCCATTTGACCCTAAATTACCAACAGATACATCAGCAATATGCATACTTCCTCCTTTGCCTCCATTGGTACCGGTACTTCTTCCTAAAATTTCTGCAAACATAGGGTATGGATCGGTTCCTTTAGCTAAACAATGTCCATGATTTCTATGCGTTGATGTCATCCAATCTAGATGAGATAACAAACCTGTACTACCTACAGCACATGCTTCTTGCCCAATCGATAAGTGTAGTGTCCCATGAATATGACCTGATCGATAAAGTGCTTCAACATGTTCTTCAAAAAATCGGATTTGCCACATTTTCTTCAACATTAAATAAAAGGCCTCATCTGGAAGTAATGCATCATTGACGATATGTTGTACCAATTGCTCACCTCATTTCCTAATCATTATATTTAATTGTATACCACTTGCTTTTATCATACCTATTTTTTATGTCTTTGACAATAACTACACAAAAAAGTTACAATAAGCTTAATATATAAAGAGAGGATTATCATGATGCCACAATATAATACCGATACTTATCAAGTCTTAACTACTCATCATGAGAAAAATGATTTAGTCACACCTTTTATATTAACAGATTTAGGGCTTGAACATGTTGGCAAAACAAACCAACCCTTACTTCATTTTTGGACGACAACACCTTGTATTATTTTAGGTATGAAAGATACTCGTCTTCCTTATTTTAAAAAAGGTATTGATTATCTTTATCAAGAAAATCTACCCTATGTTGTTAGAAATGCTGGAGGTCTTGCTATTTACTCCGATCCTCATATTTTAAATATTTCTTTAATTATTCCAGAACCTGATGAAAAATTAAGTATTCAATCGGCTTATGATTTTACATTTAATATAATGAAATCTGTAATTCAGCAGTACAGTTCATTTGAACTTGAAGCTTATGAACAAGTACACTCATATTGTCCTGGAACATATGATTTAAACTTAAATCAGCAAAAAATTGCTGGCAGTGCTCAGCGTAGAGCACATGGGGCTATTGCCGTTTTATTGTATTTAAGTATCTCAGGTGACCAATACTACCGCGGATCGGTAGTGCGTTCATTTTATAAACATAGTCTACAAGAGCAAAAACATTTAGACTATCCAGATGTAGAGCCAAATACAATGGCAACCCTAAATGATCTATCTCATCAATCCATCACAAACCAAGCAGTACAACATCAAATTCAAAAAACTATAGAACCCATATTTGGCACATCCCAACCAATAACAATCGATACATTAATAGGTACTGATCTAACATATTGGAATCAAAAATATCAAAATATGTTAAAACGTGATCCACTTTATCAAAGAAAGGTTGAATGATTATGTATGCTTTAGGTGATAAACTCTTTC
>JASLFJ010000048.1 GCA_030150665.1 Enterococcaceae bacterium | reverse complement strand
GTTCTGGGGGAGATGTATAGACAACACCTGCAAGAAGTGTACGAAATGCAATTTGTGAGGAACCTACATGTTTTATACTATCTAAAATGATTCCTGAGTGATGATTGATTAATACTAAAGCACTATGTTTTCCCATCATTTCTAAAATTAAAACATAAGGATCAACATCACCAAGTTCATTTCGCTTTGTAAATGTAAAATGAATAATCCGATCATTTTCATATTGTGTTATTTTTTGTAAAATAGCACCTTCTAGATGTTTTCTAAGGGTTGTACAAAATGTTGGGGGTTTTTCAGGATTATTATAAGGAATTTCTGTAAGTTGACACCGAGCATATTGTGCATGAGTAGATAATAGTAATTTGTAGTTATTTTTTTGTTTTCTAATGGTAAGAATAAGTTCTTGGTCATAAGGTTGATGTATTTTTGTAACTTTTCCTGTTTCTAATAAAGGAATTAATTCATTTACCATTTTATATGTAAATACACCATCAAATGTCATGGTTTTGCTCCTCTAACTTTGTTTTTTGAATGAATGCTCGTTCTGTAGATTCAATTTCTTTATTTAAGAAGTAAGAAATAATAGTTCGAATAATTACGACCAGTCCTAATTTTAAAATATCTTCTAATGTAGGATGGACAATAGAATCGATAATATCTGCTGCGATTAAGACTTCTAAACTTAGTAAAATATAAGAACCGAGAGCATTTTTAATAAGATTATTCGCCTCAGCACGTTCTTGTCTTGTATATTTATGGATAAATAGTTTAATAAAATCTACCAGTGCAAAAATAACACCGATAATTAAAATAAGCACTGAAAAACCATCGAGTACGATTGATAGATAAGTAAGTAATTGACCAAAATCCACTGCTAAAACCTCCTCAGTTATGATAATATATTATGTATTGTATCATATTTTATATTGATATGAGATAAGAAACAATTGTCGATTATTTTTATTGTGATGTTAAAGAAAGTTTTAAGATATATGCTTTTTAAAATATAAAAGATATGTTAGAATAAGTCCGTATAGGCATGTAATAAAAATGTAACAAAAATTTAATGAAAACAAACATAAGTGTGATAAACAGTACCTAATTATTGAAATGTTTAAAGAGTGAGGAGTATCAATCATGAAACAAATTGTAATTAATGGCGGTAAACAATTAACAGGTGAAGTTGTGATTAGTGGTGCGAAAAATAGTGCAGTAGCCTTAATTCCTGCAGCAATTTTAGCAGATTCCCCAGTAATTTTAGAAGGAGTTCCTGAAATTCAAGATGTTTATTCTTTAATGGAAATTTTAAGAATGATGGGAGTTGCTGTTGAGTTTTCAGAAAATCGAATGGTTATTGATCCAACACATATGAAAGCTATTCCAATGCCTAGTGGTAAAATTAATAGTTTAAGAGCTTCGTATTATTTTATGGGCGCTTTACTTGGTAAATTTGGAGAAGGGGTTGTAGGGCTTCCTGGAGGGTGTTATTTAGGACCTCGTCCAATTGATTTACATATTAAAGGTTTTGAAGCATTAGGAGCTGATGTAAGTACAAAAAATGGAGCAACTCATTTGGTTGCTAAAGAAGGACTGATTGGAACTCGTATTTTTATGGATGTTGTTTCAATTGGTGCAACCATTAATATTATGTTAGCTGCTGTTAAGGCTAAAGGGCGTACTGTGATTGAAAATGCAGCACAAGAGCCTGAGATTGTTGATGTTGCGACATTACTGAATAATATGGGAGCTAAAATTCGGGGTGCAGGAACGAATGAAATTCGTATTGATGGAGTAGAAGAGTTACATGGTTGTCGTCATTTTATGATTCCAGATCGTATTGAAGCAGGAACGTATTTGTCTATTGCTGCAGCAGTAGGTAAAAATATTCGTGTAAGAAATGTAATCTATGAGCATTTAGAAAGCTTTATCTCTAAACTAGAAGAGATGGGTGTAGGTATGATTATTGAAGAAGATACAATTGAAGTTGAAGAAACTAGAGTTTTACGTCCTGTAAATATTAAAACTTATCCTTATCCAGGATTTGCGACCGATTTACAACAGCCTATTACGCCTTTATTATTAAAAGCTCAAGGAGATTCAACTGTTATTGATACTATTTATCCTCAACGTGTCAACCATATTCCAGAACTGCGTAGAATGGGTGCTAAAGCCTTTGTTGAAGGCTCATTAATTTCATTATCAGGACCAACACAATTTGTTGGAGCACAAGTTTCTGCAAGTGATTTGCGTGCTGGGGCAAGTCTTATTGTTGCAGGACTTATGGCAGAAGGGACTACTGTGATTTCTAATGTGGAAAATATTTTAAGAGGGTATGATCATATTATTGAGAAATTAAGTGCACTAGGTGCAGATATTATGATGGTCGATACGGTATCTGAAGAAGTTTAAAAAGATATTGCTATTTATGTAGGGGTATGATACTATTTTAATGTTAAAAAAAATAACTCTAATTCAGCAAATGGATTAGGGCAAAGGAGAGAACATTCATTATGAAACCAAATATTCATCCAGATTATCATCCAGTAGTATTTATGGATTCAACAACAGGATTTAAGTTTTTATCAGGATCAACAAAAACATCAACAGAAACTGTTGAGTGGGAAGATGGTAATACTTATCCGTTAATTCGTGTGGAGATTACTTCTGATTCACATCCATTTTATACAGGACGTCAAAAATTCACACAAGCAGATGGACGTGTGGATCGTTTCAACAAAAAATATGGATTTACAGATCCAAATGCACAATCTTAAACAAATCTATAAACAGCTTTCACAAACACGTGAAAGCTGTTTTATTTATGATATTCAATTTCTTTAAGGAGCATTTATGCAAAAATGGATGAAAGTACTATCAATTTTAGGTTTAATGCTTGTGATTGTGTTAGCTATTTATGCTCATCAACTTGATATCTTTAATTCTCCACAAAAATTACAAGCTTGGATTCAACCTTTAGGATATTTAGGTGTATTTTTATTTATTTTATTTCAAATAATACAAGTGATTATTCCAATTTTTCCTGGGGGAGTTTCTAGTGTTGCTGGAATTTTATTGTTTGGGCCTATCTTAGGACTTATTTATAGCTGTATAGGACTTATTATAGGAGAGTGTTTAGGGTTTTTATTGGTTCGAAAATATGGCAGAGTATTTATGACACAGCTGCTTTCAGAGAAAAATTTAAATTTATTTGATCGTATCGTTGCAAAAGGTGATCTGTATATTGAAAAAATACTTATTGTGACGCTGTTAATTCCTTTTGCACCTGATGATATTTCTTGTTATGCAGCAGGTCTTACAAAGTTATCATTTTCTAAATTTTTAGTGATTTTACTTACTTTAAAACCGATATCTGTTGCTGGATATAGTTATTTTATGTTATTTATTTTGCAACAAGTATAGAGTTTTGAGAAGATTTTTTATGTATTTTATGTTATTATGTTATGGACTCAATAGAGTTTATTTCATTTTTATATTAGATGATTACACCTATGAAAAATGAAATATATTGCATATTTAGGAGGTATTATAATGACAGTTGATCAAAATTTTGCAGGACAGACAATCCCAACGGATAAGTTATTTAAGCACAGTACAGAACCTGGGATTGCTTATGAGACTATTAAAAGTTATTTACTAGATGAAGGGGATGCACGTCAAAATTTAGCAACCTTTGTTCAAACATATATGGATGAAGAAGCTACAAAATTGATGGCAGAAACTTTAGAAAAAAATGCGATTGATAAATCAGAATACCCAAGAACTGCTAAAGTAGAAACTTATTGTGTAAATATTTTAGCTGATCTTTGGAATACACCATCAGAAAACTTCATTGGAACATCTACTGTAGGATCAAGTGAAGCATGTATGCTTGGTGGAATGGCAATGAAGTTTCGTTGGAGAAAATTAGCTGAGAAAAAAGGATTAGATATTACAAAAAAACCAAATCTTGTTATTTCTTCAGGATATCAAGTATGTTGGGAAAAATTCTGTGTTTATTGGGACATTGAACTAAGAGAAGTGCCTATTGATCCAGAACATTTAAACTTAAATTTAGATAAAGTCATGGATTATGTAGATGAGTATACTATTGGAATTGTTGGTATTTTAGGAATTACTTATACTGGTAAATTTGATGATATCGAAGCTTTAGATAAATTAGTTTCTGAATATAATAAACAAAATAATGCAGAATTAGGCATTCATATTGATGCAGCAAGTGGTGGGATGTTTGTACCTTTTGTAGATCCAGATTTACTTTGGGACTTTAGATTAGAAAATGTTGTATCAATTAATACCTCTGGTCATAAATATGGCTTAGTTTATCCTGGTGTTGGTTGGGTTGTTTGGAAAGATAAGAAATATTTACCAGAAGAGCTTATTTTTGAAGTAAGTTATTTAGGTGGACATATGCCAACTATGGCAATTAACTTTTCAAGAAGTGCCAGTCAAATTATTGGACAATACTATATGTTCTTAAAATTAGGACATGAAGGATATACAAATGTTCAAATGAATACCCGAAATGTAGCGATGTATTTAGCTAAGAATGTAGAAAAAATGGGTCTATTTAAAATGTATAATGTTGGAGAAAATATTCCAATTGTATGTTATGCATTAAAAGAAGATGCAGATGTAGAGTGGACACTTTATGATTTAGCAGATCGTTTACTGATGCGTGGTTGGCAAGTTCCCGCTTATCCACTTCCAGTGAATATGCAAGATGTTATCATTCAGCGTTATGTATGTCGTGCAGATTTAACAATGCCTATGGCACAAGCATTTATTCAAGATATGGAACTTGCGATTGAAGAGTTAAATCAAGCAAGAATTTTACAACCGAAATCAGATGAACCAAAAACACAAGGATTTACACATTAATTTTATATGATGATGTAAACAAAGATATAATCGGTAATATAAAAAACCTAAAGTCTTTCATGAACAGCATTGTTGATGATATAGACTTAGGTTTTTTATTTTTTATTCTTGTAATAATTCCCACTGCTGATAAGCATCTTCTAAAGATTGTTCTAATGATGCAAGATATTCTTGTTGTTTTGTGAGCTCATTAAAATCTTGCTGTTCAATAAGCTCTTCCATTAGATGGTGACATTGTTCAATAGATGCTTCTAAGGTTAAAATTTCTTCTTCAATTTTTTCAATTGATCGTTGTTTTGCCCGTTGGGCTTTTTGTTCTGCTTTTTGTTGTTCATAGGTGTTTTTTGACTGTTGTGTATGCGAATCTTTAGAGGATGTATTATTTGTTTTATAATGTGTTTCTTTTAATATATTGATCTCTAATTGTTCTATTTTTTTCTCATAATAATAATCATAATTTCCTAGAAAAAGTTCTGATCCGTCTGTTCTTAATTCAAACACTTTATTAGCAATTTGATTAATAAAATATCGATCATGAGAGATAAATAAAATAGTCCCTTCATATGCTTTTAGTGCTTCTTCTAAAAGTTCTTTACTTTCAATATCTAAATGATTGGTAGGTTCATCTAAAATTAAAAAATTATGAGGGGTTAGAGATAGTTTAGCAAGTGTTAATCTTGCCTTTTCTCCACCACTTAACATCTGTACTTTTTTTAATACATCATCTCCAGAAAATAAAAATCTTCCTAAAGTTGTTCGAATTGTTTGTTCTGTAAGATTTGGAAAATCATCCCATAGCTCGTTTAATACCGTTTTTTGAGGTGTTAATTGTGCTTGTTCTTGATCGTAAAAACCAATAGACACATTGGTACCATAAGTAATTGTTCCTTTAATCAGTGGAATTTGTTTCATAATTGTATGCAGCAAGGTTGACTTACCAACCCCATTTTTTCCAATCAGTGCAATTTTATCTTGTCGGTAGATCGATAAATGAATATTTTGATTAAGTATTTTGTTAGGATAGCCAATGGTAGCTTCTTCAATCATTAATACATTGTTTCCTGAAGGATGATTTAGTGAAAATGATAAAGACATCTTTTGATTAAATTCTTGGGGAGGAAGTATAGGGGTCATTTTTTCTAATTGTTTTTGTTTGCTTTGGGCTCTTTTTGTGGTAGAAGCTCTAGCAATATTTTTTTGAACAAAAGTTTCTATTTTTTTGATCTCTTGCATTTGTTGTTCATAAGCTTTTTTTTGTAAGGCAATGCGTTTTTGTTTTTCTTTTAAAAATTGTGTGTAGCCGCCGTTATAGGTAAATAAACTATTTTGTGCCAGCTCATAAGTTTGATTGACAACACGATCTAAAAAGTATCGATCATGTGATACAATAAGAAGTGCTCCTTGATAATGTGTTAAATAACTTTCAAGCCAAGAAAGCGTTTCAATATCTAAATGATTGGTAGGCTCATCTAATATCAGTAAATCAGGCGCTTCTAATAGTAATTTTGCCAGTGCCAGCCGTGTTTTTTGCCCGCCAGATAATGTTGTTACTGATTGATGAAACATTGATTCATCAAATTGAAAGCCGTGTAATATAGTTTTAATTTTATGTTCATAATGATATCCATCAGCTTCTTGAAATTGATGCTGTAGTTGATCATATCTTGTTAATAACTCTTGTAACTTATCTGGAGCATGATTTTTTGAGAGTAATTCTGTTAGTGTATTTAGCTCTTCATGCATTTTTTTAATATGTATAAAAGGTTCTTGCATTGCTTCCCAAATTGTTTTTTCAGATTCTAATACAGTATTTTGTGCTAAATATCCTAAAGAACATCCTTTTTTTAAATGAATGTCTCCAGAGTCATAAGAGAGTTCTCCAGATAAAATTTTAAGTAAGGTTGATTTTCCTACTCCATTTTGGCCAACTAAGGCCACTTTTTCATGATCTTGAATTGTAAAATTGAGATCGGTAAAGATAGGTGTTCCTTGAAATGATTTAGAAAGATGATTGACTTGTAAGATAATCATAAAATGCTCCTTTATTGTTTATTTAGTATAAAAAATTGTAGATATAAGTATATATTTAATGAAAAATTAAGTATAGTTTTGTGCAACTATATTCTAAAGTGTTATTATTTTTGTTATGATACAATTTAAGAGTAGATCTTATTAAGATATTCAAGGGCTTATTTATTAAATATATAAAATATACTGCATTAAATCAATAAAATGATGAGTATAAGACTTATTTTGTATACTTTTTGAAGGGAGTGAGATCAGCAATCACATTTATTGTTTTATAAAAAAGTTACAGAGATTATTAATGATAAATAGATAAATATGTATACATATTTGTGTCATAGTAAAGTGAGGATAGAATAATGAATAAAGAACAAGTTATTCCAAAAGCAACTGCAAAACGATTACCTTTATATTATCGTTATTTAAAATTTTTAGAAGCATCTGGAAAAACTAAAGTATCATCTACAGAACTCAGTGAAGCGGTGCGTGTTGATAGTGCAACGATTCGTCGGGATTTTTCTTATTTTGGTGAATTAGGAAAACGAGGATATGGCTATGATATTCCTGCATTGCTTTCTTTTTTTAAAAAAATATTAAGAGAAGATCAGTTAACACAAGTAGGTTTAGTAGGTGTTGGAAATTTAGGAAATGCCTTATTAAAATATCAATTTCATAAAAATAATAATATTAGAATTAGTGCTGCATTTGATATAAAAGAAGATATTATTGGTAGAGTAGTTGATGGAGTTCCTGTATATAGGATTCATGATTTAAAAGAACAGATACATATTCATCAAATTGAAATTGTTATTTTAACCGTTCCTCCAGAACATGCCCAAGAAGTGACTGATTTATTAGTTGAAGCAGGTGTTAAAGGAATTATGAACTTTACACCCATTCGTATTGCAACTCCTAAATCTGTTCATGTTCAAAGTGTTGATTTAACGAATGAATTACAAACATTGATTTATTTTTTAAATCATTATTGAAATCATTAAAGTTTTAGCAATTTAGCGTGTAGGGATAAACAAAATTCTTGCAAATTAAAAAAAACATGCTATTATAGAACTATAAAGGTTAGCACTCTCAAGCTGAGAGTGCTAATCTATTAAATGATAAAAATATTTAAATTGATTAATGGAGGGATTTATATATGTTAAAACCACTAGCAGACCGTGTAGTTTTAGAAGTTGCACAAGAAGAAGAAAAAACAGTTGGAGGTATTGTGCTAGCTTCAGCAGCTAAAGAAAAGCCACAAATGGGAACTGTTGTTGCTGTAGGCGACGGTCGTCTTTTAGAAAATGGTGAACGAGTAGCGGTTTCAGTCGCTCCTAATCAAACAGTTATTTTTGAAAAATATGCAGGTTCTGAAGTTAAATATGAAGGCAAAGAGTATTTAATTGTTCGTGAATCCGATATTATTGCAGTCATTGACTAATCAAATAACTGAATTTAATAATTTTATAGAGAAAATATTTATTTTAAAATAATATAATGAGGTGATTATTTATGGCAAAAGATATTAAATTTTCTGAAGATGCAAGAGCATCATTATTACGTGGTGTAGATATTTTAGCTGATACAGTAAAAGTAACATTAGGGCCTAAAGGACGTAACGTTGTTTTAGAACGCTCTTTTGGTTCTCCGCTAATTACAAATGATGGAGTAACAATTGCTAAAGAAGTTGAGTTAGAAGATCATTTTGAAAATATGGGAGCTAAGTTAGTTGCAGAAGTTGCTTCTAAAACCAATGATATCGCAGGAGATGGAACAACAACAGCAACACTGTTAACTCAAGCGATTGTACGTGAAGGATTAAAAAATGTAACTGCAGGAGCGAATCCAATTGGTGTACGTGCAGGTATTGAGCTTGCTACTAAAAAAGCAGTTGAAGAATTACATGCGATTTCATCAGTAGTTGATTCTAAAGAAGCAATTGCTCAAGTAGCATCAGTGTCTTCTGGAAGCACGTTAGTAGGAACTTATATTGCAGATGCTATGGAAAAAGTAGGTAATGATGGTGTCATTACCATTGAAGAATCTAAAGGAATTGAAACTGAATTAGAAGTTGTTGAAGGAATGCAGTTTGATCGTGGATATTTATCTCAATATATGGTAACCGATAATGAGAAAATGGAAGCGAACTTAGAAAATCCATATATTTTAATTACTGATAAAAAAATCTCAAATATTCAAGACATTCTACCATTATTAGAACAAATCTTACAACAAGGCAAACCATTATTAATTATTGCTGATGATGTAGATGGTGAAGCTTTACCAACACTTGTCCTTAACAAGTTACGTGGTACATTTAATGTATGTGCTGTTAAAGCTCCTGGATTTGGTGATCGTCGTAAAGCAATGTTAGAAGATATTGCTATTTTAACAGGTGCAACAGTGATTACTGAAGATTTAGGCCTAGATCTTAAAGATGCAACGATTGATGCTTTAGGAACTGCTGGTAAAGTTGTTGTTACAAAAGATTCAACAACAATTGTTGAAGGTAATGGAGCAAAAGAAGCTATTGATGATCGTGTAGCAACACTTAAAGCGCAAATTAGTGAGGTAACTTCTGAATTTGACCGTGAAAAATTACAAGAGCGTCTTGCTAAATTAGCTGGTGGAGTTGCTGTGATTAAAGTTGGAGCACCTACTGAAACAGAATTAAAAGAATTGAAATTACGTATTGAAGATGCATTAAATGCAACACGTGCCGCTGTTGAAGAAGGTATGGTTTCTGGTGGGGGAACAGCTTTAGTTAATGTAATTGCTAAAGTTGCTGAATTAGAAGCAGATACTGAAGGAGACGTTGCAACAGGAGTACGTATCGTATTACGTGCATTAGAAGAGCCAGTACGTCAAATTGCTGAAAATGCAGGATACGAAGGTTCTGTTATTATTGATAAATTAAAACAAGCAGAGTTAGGTATTGGTTTTAATGCAGCAACAGGTGAATGGGTAAATATGGTTGAAGCAGGAATTGTTGATCCAACTAAAGTAACTCGTTCTGCATTACAAAATGCTGCAAGTGTAGCTGCTTTGTTATTAACAACAGAAGCAGTGGTAGCTGATCAACCAGAAGAAAATACAGCACCAGCAATGCCAGGTGGTATGGATCCAGGTATGATGGGTGGTATGATGTAATACTTAAAAAAGTACTCTATGATTTTCATAGAGTACTTTTTTTAGTGTTTTTTATAAGATGGGCGTAAAACCCCTACGCCTTTAGGCTAGGGGATGTAAGCCCTAACGACCTTGTTCTTAAATATATTTTAGGATCATCTCTTTGCTTACATTTCCAATACTGCAAGAAAAATATCCATCACTCCAAAAGGTTCGTTCTTTCCAAAAATGCTGAGAAAGATATTTGTTATGCTTTTAACGCATTCGATAAGTTGTGAGTTGCTTCAATCATCTAACGATTTCAAGAATACTCCATT
>JASLFJ010000021.1 GCA_030150665.1 Enterococcaceae bacterium | reverse complement strand
AGAAATATTAGATATAAATGCTTCTGATGAAAATACTCAAAGTAAAGAAAATAAAGATAATAACTTATTTAATAAATTTGTAGATCTAATTTCAGGAGTCTTCACACCCTTTTTAGGAGCATTAGCTGGAACAGGAGTGCTTAAGGGCTTACTCACTATTTTAGTATTAACTGGAGTATTAACAGATACTTCAGGAACTTATTTAGTACTTTATGCAGCTGCTGATGGGTTAATGCAGTTTTTACCGTTTGCAATTGCTGTTACTGCTGCGAAAAAATTTAAAACGGATCCATTTATTGCAATATCTATTGCGGCAGCTTTATTATATCCATCAATTACACAAATGGCAGGACAACAAGAAGCGCTTGACTTTTTAGGTTTTCCTGTAATGATGACACCTACAGGATATATGCAAACAGTCATTCCAATTATTTTATTTGTTTGGTTACAAAAGTATGTCGAGCTATTTATGAAAAAAATAATTCCAGACTTTTTGAAAATTATTTTAGTACCTATGTTAACTATTTTAGTTATGGTACCCATTACTTTTTTAGTATTAGGACCAATAGGAACTATTATTGGTGATGGATTAGGAACGGGTTATGCTGCTGTGTTTAACTTTAGCCCAATTGTAGCAGGTCTTGTAATGGGAGGGTTATGGCAAGTATTTGTTATGTTTGGTATGCATTGGGGTTTAATTCCGATTGCTCTTAATAATTTAACTTTATATAATTTTGATACGTTAACGCCAATGCTTCTTCCAGCAGTACTTGCTCAAGCAGGAGCTGCATTAGCTGTTGCTATACTTACAAAAAGTGAAAAGAGGAAAGCACTAGCCTATTCAGGAACTTTAACAGCTATTTTTGGGATTACAGAACCTACTGTTTATGGTGTAACTTTACCCCTGAAACGCCCATTTATTGCAGCTTGTGTTGGTGGAGCTGTAGGAGGTGCCATTATTGGGGGTGCTGGTGTGAAGTTATTTACAGGAGGACTTGTTAGTATTTTATCTCTTCCTGGTTTAGTAAGTACTATTGATGGAGTAGAATCTAATGTAATGGCTGGGGTTATTGGATCTGTTGTTGCCCTTATTATTGCTTTTGTTTTAACATTTATACTAGGTTTTGATAAAGAAGCACCTGCTGAAATTACAAATTCATCGAACAATAATAAAGCAATAAAAGATTCTAGAATGGAAACTAATGAAAAAACATCTCAAAGAGTTTCTATTATGTCCCCATTAGAAGGTGCCGTAGTACCATTAAATGCGGTGCCAGATGAAGTTTTTGCATCAGGGGCTTTAGGTAAAGGAATTGCGATTGAGCCGAGTAAAGGACAACTATGCGCTCCTGCTTCTGGAGAAATTACGACTGTTTTTCCAACAGGACATGCTATTGGTATGACAACAGATGAAGGTATTGAGTTATTAATTCATATTGGTATGGATACTGTTGAATTAAAAGGTAAAGGGTTTGATATGAAGATTAAACCTGGAGATCATGTTGCTGCAGGGGACTTATTAGGTACATTTGATATTGATTATATAAAATCTCAAAAGAAACCCATCATTACCCCTATTGTAGTTGTTAATACAGCTATGTTTTTAGATGTATTCGTATTAGATCATGAAGAAGTGGTTTTTGGAGAAGATATTTTAGTTGTTGTTCAATAATTAATGTTATATAAAAACTAGTCAAATCATCGTTTAAAAGATATAATATGAGGACAACAGTTATTTTGTTGATCGTGATTCGATTATTTTTTAAAAGAGGATAGGAGTATGCAAATAAAAAAGATTTTAAACAATAATGTAGTTATTTCGGAAAATCAAGATGGACAAGAAGTTATTATGATGGGTAAAGGTATTGCTTTTCAAAGAAAAGTAGGGGATGAAATTACATTAAAAGATATTGAAAAAACATTTATCCATCAATCAGAATTTGATCGTGAAAATTTAGAGCAATTTGTGGAAAAGACCCCTGAAATTATTTTAGATCTCGCTAAAGAAATTATGTTGTTAGCTGAAAAAGAGATAGGACATAGTTATTCTGAAAAAGCTTATTTGAGTTTGACTGATCATTTATTTCATGTAATTCAACGAGCTCAGGCGCATATTGTTTTACCTAATCCTCTGTTATTTGACATTCAAAAATTTTATCAAAAAGAATTTGATGTTGCTGTTAAGTCATTAGATTTAATTGAACAAAAAATGCAGATAAGACTTTCTGAGGAAGAAGCTGGTAATATAGCACTACATCTTGCCACTTCTGCAACTCATTATCATGATATGACAGCGGTAATGCAAAGTACATTGTTAGTTAAAGAGATATTATTAATTATTCAGCGTTATTTTGGGTGTGAATTAAATCAAAAGAGTATTCATTATCAAAGGATGGTTACACATATTCAATTTTTTATTCAACGATTATTTAATCATGAATCATGTGAAGAAACTGATGAGTTTTTATATATGTTAGTTCAATCAAAATATCCTAAAGCATTTCAATGTAGTTTAAGAATTCAAGATTATCTAAAAAAGAAAAAAAATATAGTTATTGAAGTATCAGAAATTATTTATTTAACAATCCATATTAATCGAGTTATATACGGTGTTTAATATAGACTATTTGATTATAAGATAGATTTTCATGGGATACGTACTATTTATTTAAAAATAAAAGAGACTGAGTTATAACTCAGTCTCTTTTTTTCTTATTTTTACTATCTAAAAAAAGAGCGCCCACAATTTTCACAGAAGTATTCTTTCTTTCCAGGTTTTCCTAATAATCCAAATAAAGTACCTGGCCAACCTAATAAACAGCCA
The DNA here is from genome assembly GCA_030150665.1 of Enterococcaceae bacterium. GTDB lineage: Bacteria > Bacillota > Bacilli > Lactobacillales > Catellicoccaceae > JASLFJ01. Next base: position 1,324 of record JASLFJ010000021.1, on the reverse strand, counting down.
CCTAAACAGGCTTTATTAAAAGAAAAATCTTCTTTTTGTTGATAAATAAAACGCGTATGTGTGCTACCACAATAAGGACATGTTTTGTAACTATATCGGGGTTGATCACTTGTGAAAATAGCGTAGATTATAATAATAATAAACATAGGAATACCGACATAAGGATAGGCAGATATGATTCCTAATAAAATTAAACTGTAAAATAAACATCCACACATAGACATAACTCCTTATGATTTATAAATGATTTTTAGCACTATGGACAACTTCTTCAAAATGAGGAACTTTATGTAAAGAATGCTCTTCTAATAAAATAGGTAAATTTTTCTTTTTGCGGTAGTGATACCATTCTTGATAAAGTAGATAACATGTTCTATATGTAGTCCAATCTGGAATTAATTCCATATCTTGAATTACTGGGTTATTCATAATTAAAAAGAAACGTTTAGAAAATACAGCATCAATCGTCTCAACCGATAATACGTTACTAGCAACAAGCATAGCAATTCCTTCTTGAAAAGCAAGGTAGTTAAGTAATGCTTTATGATCTGCTGGATTTTCAATAGTTACAGGATCTCCACAACGACGATATTGTTCTAATTTGTATTCTAATTCACCTAGTTCATCATCTACAATAAATGTTTGATTCAGTTGCATAATAAATGTAGCTTCATTTAGAGATCTGCTTCGGCTAAATTCTAACCAAATTGCTAATAGTCCAGTAACTTCAGCAAAAGTACTAATCCAAACAATGTAATCTTCTAAATGATAAAAATAAAGAATGGTAACGGTTGCCATAGTAATAATTAACAAAGCAATTAAAAAAATTCGATTTTTAAAAATAGACATGGACTACGCTCCTTTAAATGAGTGATATTGTATGATTTATATTATCATAAATTAAGAATAATATAAATTTTAAAATACCGTCAAGAAAAAAACCTTGACATAAATTATTTAATTTGTTACAGTATATTTTGTGAATAATGAAATATATTGGAGGAAGTAAATCATGGCAGTAAAAATTCGTTTAAAACGTATGGGAACTAAGAAAAAACCTTTTTATCGTATCGTTGTTGCAGATTCTCGTTCACCAAGAGATGGACGTTTTATTGAAACTGTAGGAACATATAATCCATTAACAGAACCAGCAACTGTAGAAGTAAAAGAAGAAGCTGTTTTAGAGTGGTTATTAAAAGGAGCACAACCTTCTGATACAGTGCGTAATATCTTATCTAAACAAGGTATTATGGAAAAATTACATGATGCGAAATACAAAAAAAAATAAATAATAAAAACAGTTTAAATAGATCATCTATTTAAA
>JASLFJ010000006.1 GCA_030150665.1 Enterococcaceae bacterium | reverse complement strand
ACCCATCATGACCGAGATATTAACGCAAGTTTAAATCTTAAAAATGAAGCCATAAGGCTTCTAACCGTAGGAACTACGGGGATCGCCTAATCCATTAGAGTTCGGTAGAACTCTGTACTTAGGAATCCACTACGGCTTTAGACTAGTGGTAGTTCAATATCATTTTTAGTCAATGAGAGGAGCTTTTATATGTTAGATAAAGAAATTCAATCCGTATTAGTAAGTCAAGCACAAATTGCTGCACGTACAGCAGAATTAGGTGCTGAGTTAACCCAATTATATGCTGGAAAAATGCCGTTAGTGATTGGCATTTTAAAAGGCGCTGTGCCTTTTTTATCAGATTTAGTTCGTGCTATGGATCTACATTTAGAAATGGATTTTATGGATGTTTCTAGTTATCATGGAGGTACCAGTTCTTCAGGAGAAGTTAAGATTATTAAAGATCTAGATACAAGTGTTGAAGGACGCCATATCTTAATTGTTGAAGATATTATTGATAGTGGACGTACATTACATTATTTAGTAGAGATGTTAAAGCATAGAAAAGCAGCATCGATAAAAATTGTAACCTTACTAGATAAATCTGAAGCTCGTGTTGCAGATATTCAAGCAGATTTTGTCGGTTTTGATGTACCTAATGAATTTGTTGTAGGATATGGCTTAGATTATGATGAGCGTTATCGTAATTTACCTTATGTAGGGGTATTAAAAGAAGAATATATTAGTCATAATTAGTTAAACATGCTAAAATAAAAGAGGTTCCAAGCAAATGATGAAGAGATAATATCTCTCATGTTAAAAGGAGGTATGGCATGAATAAAAAGAGAAAAGGAACGAAAAAAGGTGGTTTATATTACTTTTTAGTCGTTCTAGGTGTTGTGATGATTGCATATTTTTTATTTGGACCAAGCAATGATCAATCGCCAAATATTAGTTATACTCAATTTATTGAACAATTAGAAGATAAAAAAATAAAAGAAATTACGATTCAACCAGGAAACGGTGCATACCGTATTGTTGGAGAATATTATGGTGAAGAAAAAGTAAAAAGTAATGAGATGGTTTCTTTATTTGGTGGAACCCCTCTTAAAACTCATCGCTTTTCAACGACCGTTTTACCTACAGATTCTACATTATCCGAGATTAATGAAGTAGCACAAAAGACAGAAACTTCTATGAAAGTTAAAGAACAGCCAAATAACGGAGTTTGGATGTCTTTACTTGTGGGACTGCTTCCTGTTATTTTGATCTTTTTCTTCTTTTATATGATGATGGGTCAAGGTGGCCAAGGTGGCGGCGGTGGTCGTGGTGTGATGAACTTTGGTAAATCTAAAGCTAAAGAAGCTGATAAAAAAGCGGTGAATGTGCGTTTTTCTGATGTGGCTGGAGCAGAAGAAGAAAAACAAGAATTAGTTGAAGTTGTAGAATTTTTAAAAGATCCACGTCGCTTTTTAAAATTAGGAGCAAGAATTCCAGCAGGAGTCTTATTAGAAGGTCCTCCAGGAACAGGGAAAACATTACTAGCTAAAGCAGTTGCTGGTGAAGCAGGCGTGCCATTTTACTCCATTTCAGGTTCTGACTTTGTTGAGATGTTTGTCGGAGTAGGGGCAAGTCGTGTGCGTGATTTATTTGATAATGCAAAGAAAAATGCTCCATCAATTATCTTTATTGATGAGATTGATGCAGTCGGAAGACAACGTGGTGCTGGTATGGGTGGTGGCCATGATGAGCGTGAACAAACCTTAAACCAATTACTTGTTGAAATGGATGGATTTAGCGGCAATGAAGGGGTTATTGTTATTGCAGCCACTAACCGTTCTGACGTTTTAGATCCTGCACTGCTGCGTCCAGGTCGATTTGACCGTCAAATTTTAGTAGGACATCCAGATGTTAATGGACGAGAAGCAATTTTAAAAGTTCATGCAAGAAATAAACCTTTAGCAGAAGATGTTGACTTAAAAGTCGTAGCGCAACAAACACCGGGATTTGCGGGTGCTGATTTAGAAAATGTGTTAAATGAAGCGGCACTTGTTGCAGCAAGACGCCAGAAAAAAGTGATTGATGCTTCAGATATTGATGAAGCGCAAGATCGTGTGATTGCAGGACCTGCGAAAAGAAATCGTGCAATCAGTCCTAAAGAGCGTAAGTTAGTTGCGTATCATGAAGCAGGACATACCATTTGTGGGTTAGTATTAAGTGATGCTCGTGTTGTTCATAAAGTAACGATTGTACCAAGAGGACGTGCTGGAGGTTATATGATTGCACTTCCTAAAGAAGATCGTTTCTTGATGACGCGAGAAGAGATGTTTGAACAAATTGTAGGACTACTTGGTGGACGAATGGCTGAAGAAGTTGTCTTTGGTGTTCAGTCAACAGGTGCAAGCAATGACTTTGAACAAGCAACAGCCCTTGCTCGAAGTATGGTAACAGAATATGGTATGAGTAGTAAATTAGGTCCTGTTCAATATGAAGGGAACCATCAAGTCTTTATTGGTCGGGATTATGGCCAAACAAAAACTTATTCTGATCAAATTGCTTATGAAATTGATGAAGAAGTTCGTCGTATTTTAACACAAGCACAAGATAAAGCACGTGAAATTATTGAAACACATGCAGAAAAACATAAACTGATTGCTGAGAAGTTATTAGAGTATGAGACACTAGATGCAAGAAGCATTAAGTCTTTATTTGAAACAGGTAAGATGCCAGAAGATGTTTTAGAAAGTAAAACACCAAAGCAAGAGGCTGCCAGTTTTGATGAGGCGAAAAAAGCGTTAGATGAAAAAGATCGTTTAAAGGAAACTGAAGAAAGAAAGCACTATGAAGAAGAAGCAGAAGCTTTAAAACCTTTATATGATCCCAATGAAACAACAGAGCATAGCTCAGAAGATACTAAAGAATAATGAAATAAAAAAAGAAGTCTGATTACATTCAGACTTCTTTTTTTACTTTATGTTAAAAAATACTCCTTCAAAGCAAAGTTTGGAAATGATTTAAGCTGATGGAGCTTCTTTTGAAATTTGAACAGTTGGAAATGAGCTAGGCCAGACTACATTATTTTTATCTAAAGCTTCTTTTAGCTCAACGCTTAAATTACGTTCAATCCATACATATTCTTCAGGAGTACATGCTCCTTGAATACGAAGCGTTAAATAGTTATCTTGAAATTCTTCAATTCCTTTGACTTTCATAGCACCATTTAAAATATGACGTTCATCACGATTAAATTGATCAAGGGTTTGTTCAATGGTTTCAATATTTTCTTTGAGATTGCTTGCATAAGATAACTTAATATCAATGATAGCTAAATTATATTCTTTATTATGATTAGAAATAATTTTCATTTGGCTATTAGGAATGACGTAAAAGTTTCCATCCAATCCTCTAATTTTTGTAGAGCGTAAATTAATATGTTCAACGACACCAGTAATATTAGAGATTGTAATCGTATCTCCAACATCAAAAACGTCATCAAATAAAATAAAGATACCAGATACGATATCTGACATTAAATCTTTTGATCCTAAACCGACAGCAATAGATCCCATACCGGTAAAGATGGCAAGAAGTGATGAACTAAATCCAAGGGTTGTTAAAATTTGAAAGATAATAATAAAAGAAATGATAGAATTGCTTAAATTTCTAGCGACAGAGTAAAGGGTACGCTGTTTATTATTGGTAATATGATGCTCTTTAATATTTCGAAAAATGCGTCGTAAAATAATCAGTGATAGATACCAAATAAAAACAAGAGCTACCAATTTAATAATGGTATAGATGACTGTATATAGTAATTGACTATCAATATTAGAAATGGTTTCTTTGAGTTCTTGCATATCGCTTCCTCCTTTAGTGTATTAGATTATGCTTCCTAAAAGATAACTGAATGTGTAGATAAAAGAACCAACTGCTAATATTTTAACCGCATAAGGAAATGTTGTTTGTTTTATAGGAGCGTTTCGAAATTGTCGACTCCATTTATGAATAAGCGGAGTTAGAATAAGAGTTACTAGTACTGATGCGGGAGATAACTGTAATAAGACACTGATGACGATTGCTAGTAGTGCTATTATATTTTTACTGATAAATAATCGCTTTGATGTATGGATTCCTAGATAATGAACAAGTGTAAATCGTTGATTAATCTCATCTTCTTCTAGATCACAAATATTATTTGCAAGCATTAAATTAGAAATCCAAAGTGTATTCGGTAAAGCGACAAGAAAAATCGCACTTAATGTTGTTAAGGACCAATGAAAGGTGGAAAATGTATTAATGTAAACACAGATTAATGTAATCATATATCCCATAGTAAGTCCTGAGGCAACTTCACCTAAAGGAAGAGAAGATAGTGGCAATGGTCCTGCCGAATAAAAAATACCAATCGCAAAGCTGATCAATCCTAATAGAAGTAGCGGCCACCCTACTTTAATAGTTAAATAAATACCGATAAAGGCAGATAAAGCAATCAATAAGATGATCAGTCGTCTAATGAATGATAATGAAAGCTGCTCCCTACCTATTATATTAACATGTTCTTTATAATCGTGGCTATCTGATGCATTGAGATAATCAAAATAGTTGTCTAAAATATCTACAGACATATTAAATAAAAAGGCTGCAATGAGAAATAAAATGAGATAAAACCATTCAATATGATGATCATGATACCAACTGTATCCAGCTCCTAGTAAAATGGGGAATAAACTTGCTGTTTTAGCTTTCATTTCTACAAGTTCTAAAAAGACACGCCAAGTCATAAATATTCTCCTTAACTTATTTTTGATAAAAAATAACACATCAGATAAGACACTGATGTGTTCATGTGCTCATTAATGATAGTAATCAAAACGTCCTTTTTTAAGAAGTACGCCTAAGTCACCTACTTCTAGAAGTGATTTATTCACAATATTTTTCTTCATAATAGAACCAATATAACCTTTAACATCTTTACCTAATACGGTACCAAAGCCATCATTATTTCCTAAAGATGCGACCGTTCCTAAAGGCTTGAAGGTAAATGCTTCTATCGGTTTTTTCTCTAAAGTTGCATGGATATGTTTTGCAACATATTCTCCTTGTTTTAATGCAATTTGTGCAGTTGTTGGAAATGGTCGATTTGATTCTGGATCCATAACTGCACTTACATCTCCAATAATATAAACTTCAGGATGATCTTTTAGTGTTAAGTTTTCCTCAACCATAACACGTCCTCGGTGTTGATCAATACCAGAATTTTCAATGACTGGACTGCCTTTTACTCCTGTTGTCCAAATAATCGTATTACCATAAACACGTTGTTCTTCATTATCTTTTTCATAAACAACAGCTCCAGGCTCGATGGCTTTAATTGCTGCACCAGTTAGAAAATGTACCCCTCGTTTTTTTAGTGTTTCAATTCCATAGGTGCTAAGTTTATCAGAAAACATAGGGAGTAATTTTGTGGCTGCTTCTACACAAGTAATTTTCACCTCATCAGCTGGGAAATTATATTCTTTAGCTAATTTTGGAATACGATTGGTAATTTCACCTAAATACTCAATTCCAGTAAATCCGGCACCACAAACAATCACGGATAGATCTAGAGGATCTTTTGACTCTTGATAGCGTGCTAATGTCGCATCTAAATGTTCTTTAGCAGCAACAGCTGTTGGAATATTAACTAGTGATTTCGCATATTCTTCTACACCTGGGATGCCAAACGTTTCAGAGATAAAACCTAAGGCAATGACAACATAATCATAAGATAAAGGAGCCCCATCCTTTAAGATGACTTGTTTTTGTTCTAAATCCACTTTTTCAACCGTATCTTGAATAAATTGGACTTTATCTTTTTTTAATACATTAGTAATTTCAAAAGAGATTTTTTCAGGAGGTTCTGTTCCTGCTGCAACTTCATGAAGTTGTGTTGCTTCATAGTGATAAGGATTTTTATTGACTAAAATAATTTCTGCATCTAAATGTTTTTTTTGTAGTTCTTTTACAGTTTTTAAGCCTGCATAACCGGCACCTAATATCACAATTTTTGGTTTGCTCATATCCTTACTTCCTTTTCTATTTATTCATGTTTTAAATAATCATGGTTCTTTATAATGTTATTATAAACGAAAATTAATTTTTTGTAATCTCAAAATATGAAAATTCTGATATTTTTATTCAATTTAGTAAGATTTTTAATTTTTAAGAAGGGGCGTAAAACTCTTATGCTTATTAGGTTAGGGGATGTAAGATTTAAGAACTTTATTCTTGAATATATTTTCGGATCATCTCTTTGCTTACATTGTCAATACTACAAGAAAAATATCTTTTATTTTAAAAGGTCCTTTCTTTCCAAAAATGTTGAGAAAGATAGGAGTTATGTTTTTAACATATTGGATAAGTTGTGAGTTGCTTCAATAATCTAATGCTTTCAAGAATACTTCATTTTGGAGCATATCTGATTAAGATATAAATAGAGTCTTGATTTATTTCTTGCTCAG
>JASLFJ010000003.1 GCA_030150665.1 Enterococcaceae bacterium | reverse complement strand
GAAACCGCAGATCTTGCCGTTGTGGAGCAAAAAGCCAAAATGGATGGGCGTAGTATGTTTTTAGTACTTGCCCCAAAAAATACTGATAAATAACAAACATTTTAAGGAGGAAGTTTAGCATGCCAAAACAAAAAACACATCGTGGGTCAGCAAAACGCTTTAAGCGTACAGGTGGAGGAGGCTTAAAACGTGGACGTGCGTTTACAAGTCACCGTTTCCATGGAAAAACGAAAAAACAACGTCGTCAATTACGTAAATCAGCAATGGTTTCAGCTGGAGATTTTAAACGTATTCGTCAACAATTAACATACTTAAAATAATCAATTGGATAAGAATCAGTAATATTAAGGAGGAATTTAGTTATGGCACGTGTTAAAGGTGGCGCAGTGACGCGCAGACGTCGCAAAAAAGTTTTAAAATTATCAAAAGGATATTATGGTTCTAAGCATACGTTATACCGTACGGCAAAAGAACAAGTCATGAAATCATATTTTTATGCATATCGTGACCGTCGTCAGAAAAAACGTGATTTCCGTAAATTATGGATTACACGAATTAATGCAGCAGCACGTATGAATGGATTAAGCTATTCTCGTATGATGCATGGTTTAAAATTAGCCAATATCGATATTAACCGTAAAATGTTAGCAGATTTAGCTGTACGTGATGAAGCAGCATTTGCACTGCTTGCAGAACAAGCTAAAGAAGCATTAAAATAAATCAATAAATCATTGTTTAAAAAACTTTTTAACATCTTGTTAAAAAGTTTTTTTTGATCTATGAAAAAGTTTTTTTATTGGCAAATCGTTAATAATATGTTAGTATTTTAAATTGAGCGCACTTAATATAAAAGACGCATATATTACAAATGGTTATGTAAATTGAAATATTTTTGTAAAGATTTCTTTATCATATTGACACATCTTCATGCTACAATGATATCTGTACATGAGACATGGGTGTCATTTGACGTATGCATTGAAAACAAATAAGATAAATAATGAATATGGTTAAAAAATGGAGGAACTAAACGAATGAAGAATAAAATCCTTTCGACTTTAATGGTTTGTGGATTTACATTAACTGCAATTTCTACGCCCGCGAGCGTATTAGCAGATGAGTTTGATGAGAAAATTGCGGCTCAAAATCAAAAAATTGCAGCTTTAAATGAGCGTGCACAAACTGCTCAAGCAGAATTGGATAGTGTTCGAGCAACAATTGCAGCTATTCATGAAGAAGCAAGTCAATTAGAAGCAGAACAAGCAGAGCTGAATAATTCAATTGCTGATTTAAATCGTGATATTGCTGCACTAACAGAGCGTATTGAAAAACGTAATCAAACAATTAAAAGCCAAGCGCGTTCTGTGCAAGTAGAAGGTAAAAAATCAGGAGTTATGAACATTGTGTTTAGTTCAGATTCATTTTCTGATGCAATTACTAGAATTACTGCAGCAACAAAATTAATGAATGCGAATAATAAATTAATGAAACAGCAAGAAGCTGATAAAAAAGAAGTTGAAGCAAAACGCGCTGAAGCAGAAGCAAAAATGGAAGAATTACGCGCGATTGCTGTTGAGCTTGAAAACAAAAAAGGAACGTTAGAAGCTCAAGAAACAGAGCAAACGGTATTAATAAATACTATTGCTGCTGAAACAGCAACAGAAGAAAGCAAAAAAGCTGAATTCATTCAACAAAAAGAAGAAGCAGAACGTCGTCGTCAAGAGCAAGAGCGTTTAGCACGTGAAATGGCAGAAAGACAACGTCAAGAACAAGAAGCTCAAGCGGCAGCGCAAGCAGCAGCTGAAGCGGCAGCAGCACAAGCATTTGCTGCTGAAATTCAAGAAACAGTAGAACATGTAGAGTATGTAGCTCCAGCTGGAGGATCACATATTCAAACAAAAGATAATGTTGTTGATGTAGCACCGGATTATGTAGCACCAGTGACTGAAACACCACAGCATAATGGATCACATCATACGGTAGTAACAGAAACACCTGGGTATGATTATACAGAACAAGCCCCTGTTGTTGAAACACCAGTGGTAACAGTTCCTGAAGATGTTTATACACCAGCACCGGCTCCAGCACCAGCTCCAATGCCTGAGCCAGCACCAGCACCGGTTGTTAATGGTGGCGGTATTATTGGAAGTGCTTCGAAATATTTAGGAGTTCCTTATGTATGGGGTGGAAGTACACCTGCTGGATTTGACTGTTCTGGATTTACACAATATGTATTTGCAGAAAATGGCATTTCTTTACCTCGTGTAACTACTGCACAAGAATATGCAGGAACGATGATTAGCTTAAGTGAATTACAACCTGGAGACTTAGTATTCTTTGGTGCACGTGGTGCAACCTATCATGTGGGTATTTATGTAGGTGGTGGACAATATATCCACGCACCACAACCCGGAGATGTTGTTAAATATACAAGTATTTCAGATTACACACCAAGCTTTGGTGTTCGTGTAAACTAATCATTATAAAATTGAATACATAAAAACGCATAAGAGACAGGTTCGTGAAAAAACCTATTTCTTATGCGTTTTTTTCAATGAGGATCAAGATAGATTATGATATAATAAATGAACTAGAGACTTTATATTTTATCAATGAAGAAGGAAGACTTCTGTTCGTATAAGAAAGGATCGAATTGATTTATGATATCACACGCTAAATTAAAAAGAATACGGCGTAAAATTACAGTAGTTTTAGGGATTACGATTATTGTTTCTTTATTTGTTCATGCACAGTCTAATCCAGCAAAACAGCTCAATAAAAAGGCAGAGACAACAACACCTCAAGTCTATGTTCATCAAGATAAAGAAGAACAAGAAGCAAAGTTATCTGAATTACCAGAAGGATATCAAGCTGATGATTGGCGCATTCGACTCGTAAATCATGATCATCCTTTAGCTCAAGACTTACCTATTACTCTGGCCACTTTGCCAAGTGGACAACAAATTGATGAGCGGATTTTAGAAGCTTATAATGCGATGATTGCAGCAGCACAAGCAGAAGGTATCGAACTTACCGAAGTAAGTGGCTACCGCAGTGTAGATTCTCAAGAACAAATTATGGAACGCACGCTTCATGAACATTTAGCAGAAGGTATGGATGAATCTACCGCTCAGGAAGAGACGGCACGATACGTACAAACTCCTGGATGTAGTGAACATCATACAGGTTTAGCTATTGATATTACTGCTGGTGATTTTTATGCAGCTGGAAGAACATTAGATGAATCTTTAGAAGCTACAGAAGCATTTCAGTGGCTAGAGAAAAATGCACCTAAGTATGGTTTTATTTTACGTTATCCAAAAGACAAAGAGGCCATTACACAAATTGGTTATGAACCGTGGCATTTTCGATATGTCGGTGTACCGATGGCAGAATGGTTAACAGAACATCATTTAACGCTAGAAGAACTTCATGATCAGTATTTTGTTGAAGAAAAGCAACAGGCTGAACATACTTCAACAGAAGATGAAGCTAGAGATGAAGTAAATCAAAAAGCAACGAATGAAACAAGCACAGAATGACTCAAGGTGACTTGACTTTAAGTAGTATTTTTGTTACGTTTGTTTATAAAAAAAGAAGAAGAGGAGTCGATGTTATGACATTATGGGAGACAAAATTTTTAAAAGAAGGATATACATTTGATGATGTTCTGTTAGTTCCTGCAGAAAGTCATGTTTTACCCCATGATGTAGATCTACATATTTCATTAAGTGATACAGTACATTTATCTATTCCATTTATGAGTGCAAGTATGGATACAGTTACAGAAAGTACAATGGCTATTGCGATGGCTCGTCAAGGTGGACTGGGTGTTATTCATAAAAATATGTCCATTCAACAACAAGCAGAAGAAGTCAAGAAAGTAAAACGCTCTGAAAGTGGTGTTATTTTTGATCCTTTTTTCTTAACGCCAGATCATAAAGTCGCTGATGCAGAAGCATTGATGTCGAAATATCGTATTAGTGGTGTACCTATTGTAGAAACTTTAGCAAACCGTAAATTAGTGGGGATTTTAACGAATCGTGATTTAAGATTTGTTGATGATTACGAACAACCGATTGATTCAGTGATGACCCGTGATGATCTTGTAACGGCTCCTGAAGGCACTTCTTTAAAGGAAGCAGAGAAAATTTTACAACGTCATAAAATTGAAAAATTACCGCTTGTTGATGAAACAGGAGAGTTAAAAGGATTAATTACGATTAAAGATATTGAAAAAGTCATCGAATTTCCAAATGCGGCAAAAGATAGTCACGGGCGATTGCTTGTAGGTGCTGCTGTTGGTGTGACGAGTGATACTTTTGATCGTACAAAAGCGCTTTTAGAGGCAGGAGCTGATGTGATTGTGATTGATACAGCGCACGGACACAGTTCAGGAGTACTTCGTAAAATTAAAGAAATTCGTCAAGTTTTTCCAGAAGCAACGTTAGTTGCTGGAAATGTAGCCACTGCTGAAGGGACACGTGCATTATTTGAAGCAGGTGTTGATGTGGTTAAAGTAGGTATTGGTCCAGGTTCTATTTGTACAACACGTGTTGTTGCAGGTGTTGGGGTTCCCCAATTGACCGCCATCTATGAAGCAGCTTCTGTAGCTAGAGAATATGGAAAGCCTATTATTGCAGATGGGGGGATTAAATATTCAGGAGATGTGGTTAAAGCATTAGCAGCTGGCGGTCATGTGGTGATGCTTGGAAGTATGCTTGCTGGAACAGATGAATCTCCAGGTGAATTTGAAATTTATCAAGGTCGTCGTTTTAAAAGCTATCGTGGTATGGGCTCTTTAGGGGCAATGGAAAAAGGATCGAGTGATCGTTATTTCCAAAGTGGTGTTAATGAAGCGAATAAATTAGTACCAGAAGGCATTGAAGGACGTGTTCCTTATAAAGGAAGTCTTCAAGATGTGATTTTCCAAATGATCGGAGGGCTTCGTGCAGGCATGGGATATGTCGGTGCTGCTAATTTAAAACAGTTAAGAGAAGAAGCTCAATTTATTCGTATGAGTGGTGCAGGACTTAGAGAATCTCATCCTCATGATGTTCATATTACAAAAGAAGCGCCTAATTATTCTGCTTAAATAAAATACATAACTTATCAGTGATCTCGTCTGACATCGAGGCAATAGGTAAGTTATGTGTTTTTTTATTTTAAAAAATATTTGCATTTTTTTGCGAAATCGATTACACTATGAATGTAAATGAAAATCATTATCATTTAGAAAGGGATCTTACGATGCTCTTAAAAAAACATATGAAGTGGATTGCGCTTTGTCTTATTTTGATGGTGCTATCTGTATCGGTAGGATTAAATACGCTATCTTTATGGCAATATGAATCATGGACAGAAGCTCAAAAATTAGTGTTTTGGCAAGTTAGAATTCCAAGAACGTTAAGTATTGTGATTGCTGGAGCAACACTCAGTGTTTCGGGACTCATTATGCAACAGCTCACTCAAAATAAATTTGTCTCTCCTTCAGTAGCTGGAACCACTGCAAGTGCTCGGTTAGGGATTTTATTTGTGTTAGTACTGTTGCCAAATGCTACCTTATGGGTGCGCTCTGGAGTTGCTTTTTTATTTGCGTTTTTAGGAACATTATTATTTTTAATGCTTGTGAAATATTTACCTCAATCTAATCCTATTTTAGTTCCTTTAGTCGGGATGATGTATGGGAATGTGATCAATGCTTTTGTTACTTTTTTTGCATATCAACTGGATTTAATTCAGACGATGAATGCATGGCTTCAAGGAAATTTTTCGATGGTGATTAAAGGCAATTATGAGCTGCTTTATGCGGCTATTCCTGTGATGATCGGTATTTTTATGTATGCACATCACTTTTCAGTAGCAGGCTTAGGAAAAGACCTTGCTACAAGTGTAGGTCTTCGATATGTCCGACTTCAAATGATTGGTGTGGCTATGATTGGCTTTATGAGTAGTATTTTACTGATTTCGGTAGGGAGTTTTCCTTTTATTGGTGTTGTTATTCCTAATCTTGTCTCGCTTCGCTCTGGAGACTTTTTAAAGACAACAGTACTCGATACTGCCCTTTGGGGAAGTATGTTTTTACTGATTTGTGATATTATCTCTAGATTAATCATTGCCCCTTATGAGATTCCCGTCAGTGTGACGGTAGGTGTGATTGGCAGTATTCTCTTTTTATATTTAATTCGAAGGGAGTACGGCTCATGAGTCAAAAAAAACAGGGTCAAACCCAAAAATTAAGTCTTTTATTTCTTTTGTGTGGAGCTTTAGCACTCATTTACTTATTTTATCCAACAGGTGTTTGGGATTTTTTACTCCCGCTTCGGAGTAAAAAACTATGGGCCTTTTTATTAGTGAGTATTGCGACAAGTTTTGCGACTATTCCCTTTCAAACGGTCGTCCAAAGTCATTTTTTAACGCCAAGTATTTTTGGACTGGATGCACTTTATGTTTTAATTCAAACTTTTTTATACGTTGTCTTTGGTGGGGCAACGATTGCACTTGTACTTTCCCCATCCTTATTTTTCATTCTCAATGTCGTTTTGATGGTTTTATTTAGTGCAGGATTGATGAAGTGGTTATTAAAACCTGGCACTGACCGCATCCCTTTAATGTTGTTGATTGGGTTTATTTTAACGACACTGTTTCAAAGTTTAAGCACCTTTTTACAAGTGATGATGGATCCTAATGAGTATTTGCAGCTACAAGGTCGGTTATTTGCGAGCTTTTCTCGAGTACATTCTGATGTCCTTCCTTTAGCAACTCTGTTAATTCTGATTTCTGTATTTATGATTTGGCGAAATGCAGCTTCATTAGATGTTCTTCATCTAGGTAAAGATATGGCCCAAGGATTAGGTGTTTCTGTCTATAGTATTCAGTGGCAAGTCTTTTTTGTCAGCAGTTTATGTATCGCTGTATCGACCGCCTTAGTAGGCCCTGTGCTTTTTTTAGGGTTTATTGTGGCTAATGTTGTTTATCAGTGGGGACAGAGTTATCAACATAAATTTTTACTGCTTGCAGGTGTCGGTGTGAGCTTTTTATGTTTAGTAGGTAGTCAGTGGGTGATTGAACATTTTATGGGAATGAAAGCCACTCCTAGTATGTTAATTGAAGGTGTTGGTGGTATTTACTTTTTAATTAAAATCTTTCAGAAAAAGGATCGATGACCGATGATAGAAATTTCTGATGTATCAAAATATTATGGTAAAATTCCAGTGCTTAAAGATATTCGGCTTAGTCTTAAACCACAACAGCTGATTGCTTTTATTGGTCCTAATGGTGCTGGAAAAAGTACGTTGTTATCGATGATGGGACGGTTATTACTTCCAGATGAGGGAACGATTCAAATTGGAGGGGTGGCTCTTCCAACATTTTCTTCAAAAGCATTTGCCCAAAAGTTAGCTATTTTAAAGCAGTCCAATCATACGTTGATGAATATTACGATTCGGGAACTGGTCTCTTTTGGGAGGTTTCCTCATTCTGGAGGTAAATTAACAGAAGAAGATGAGGCATATATCGATCAAGCATTACATCTGCTTGGTTTAGAAGGGATTCAAGATCAACGCATTCATCATTTATCAGGAGGACAGTTGCAGCGAGCTTATATTGCACTCTGTGTCGCTCAAGATACAGATTATGTGTTATTAGATGAGCCACTTAATAATCTAGATATGAACTATGTTGTACAGATGATGCAGTTATTAAGAGAACTTGTAGATGTTCATCAAAAAACCGTATGTTTTGTGGTTCATGATATTAATATTGCAGCGGCGTATGCTGATGAAATGGTCGCTATGAAAGAGGGTAAGATCTTTTTACAAGGCCCTCCTGAAGCGGTTATGAAAAAAGAGGTGTTAGACCGTCTTTATGATATGAATGTTCGCGTCTGTGATTTAGCAGGCTCGCCATTTTGTCTTTATTTTGAACCTAAAAAAACAAGAAGATGTGCAGAATGTGCACATGATGGATATAAGGAGGAAGAAGATGAAGTACATACGTAATTTATGGATGGGATTTTTCGTGTTACTGAGTTTATTAGTTTTAGGAGCTTGTCAAAATCAAGAAACAGAGGATCAGTCAGAAGAAGTGATGACAGAGACTGTACAGCTTACAGGTAGTGATGGAGATACAGTATCCGTTCCTCGTGATAGTAAAAAATTAGTGGTTTTTGATTATGGTGCTTTAGATGTCTTACAATATATTGGAGCACAAGAGGCAGTTATTGGTGTTGCAGGTCAAAATTTACCAGATTACTTAAAAGAGTATGAAGATAAAGCTAGTGTTGGAACTGTAAAAGAGCCTAATCTTGAAGCTATTCATGCTTTAAAACCGGATTTGATTGTTATTTCTGGACGTCAACTTGATTTTAAAGAAGAATTATCAAAAATTGCCCCGACCCTTTATTTAACAACAGATCCTGAAGATTATTTTGCTTCTGCAGAAGAAAATGCGGTACAACTAGCCAGCATTTATGGAAAAACAGAGGTCGTTCATGACGCTTTTGCAGGGATTGATCAACAGCGAGATACGTTAGTTTCAGAAGTGGAAAAACATAACTGGAATGCATTATTTGTGATGTTAAATGAAGGTCAGTTATCCGCATATGGGCCAGGATCCCGTTTTGGTATGATTTATGATGGATTTGGGTTTAAACCTGCTGATAAAGAGTTAGATGATGCTACGCATGGACAGTCTATCTCTTATGAATATTTATTAGAGGTCAATCCAGATGTGTTGTTTGTATTAGATCGCAGTAAAGCCATTGGTGGCGATGAAAGTGACCATCAGTTATTAGAAAATGATGTCGTTCGTAAAACAAAAGCTAGTGAAGAAGGACGAATTATTACTGTACAATCAAATATTTGGTATTTAGCTACTGGGGGTATTCATGCAACAGAAGAGATGATTCAAGATGTGAGTGCTGTGATTGCTCAGTAAGGAAGAGATTGTGTTAGTTATAAAATGAATAGATGTCAGAAAATATAAAGATATGCCGTAAGTCAGATTGACTTATGGCATATTTTTTTTATGGTAAGGCTACTTAAAGAGTGAGTTTTGATGTTTTTAAATAAAGCATGAGGATAACTGTTGTAGACGGTGAAAAACTAAATAATAACTTTTGATATTGTCTTTATTTTGATATAATAAAGGAGCCTGTATACACTTATTTGTAGATAAAAAGTTCAGTCTATCAAAAGATAGAGAAAGGAAGAAACAACACAATGAAGGTTGCCGTTTTTGGTTTAGGGTACGTAGGATTAGCAAATGCATTATTATTAGCTAAACATGAAGATGTGTATGCTTATGATATTCAACACGATAAAATAGCCCAGTTACAAGAAGGAATTTCTCCATTAGAAGATAAAGAAATTGAAACAGCCCTGCAAGATGATACGTTAAATATTACCTTTACTGATGATCCCGTAAGTGCTATTGTTCATGCAGAATGTGTCATTATTGCAACACCGACAGACTATGATGTGACACGTCACTCTTTTAATACACGTCATGTTGAACAAGTCATTGAACACGTTCTTAAGATCAATCCTAAGGCAGTGATGTTAATTAAATCAACAGTTCCTGTAGGTTATACAGCAAGTATTAAAGCCCGTTACCAAACAGATCAAATTATTTTTTCTCCAGAATTTTTAAGAGAAGGCCATGCGTTATATGACAATTTATATCCCTCTCGAATTATTATTGGCGAGTGTTCAGCACGTGGTGAGCAACTTGCCAATATGTTTTTAAGAAACTGCTGTGATGAAAAAACACCGATACTACTGACTGATAGCACTGAAGCTGAAGCGATTAAGTTGTTTTCTAATACGTATTTAGCGCTTCGTGTCGCTTATTTTAATGAATTAGATACATATGCAGCACTACATGATTTAAATACACGACATATTGTTGAAGGGGTATGTTTAGATCCTCGTATAGGTATGCATTATAATAATCCATCATTTGGTTATGGAGGTTATTGTTTACCAAAAGATACAAAGCAGCTACGTGCCAATTATGAACATGTCCCTCATGAGCTAATTAGTGCTATTGTTGAGGCTAATGATACGCGAAAAGCCTTTATTGTCTCTGAGTTATTGAAGTTAGGGGTTAAACGTATTGGAATTTACCGATTAACGATGAAAGCAGGTTCTGATAATTTTAGGTATGCTGCGATTCACGATATTATAACCGCACTAAAGGAGTCAGCAGATATTGAACTTCAAATTTATGAGCCTACATTAACGGAGTGTATGCAATTTGAAGGGATTGCTGTTAGTCATGATTGGGAAGGGTTTTTAGCTTGGAGTGAAGTTATTGTCGCTAATCGTATTGATGAGCGACTTTATCCTTATCAAGATAAAGTATATACGCGAGATATTTTTGGTATTGATGAGTAAGTAGGTAGAAAGGACGAAATGAATGAAAACACGAGTACGCAAAGCAGTCATTCCTGCAGCAGGATTAGGAACGAGATTTTTACCTGCAACAAAAGCAATGGCTAAAGAAATGTTACCGATTGTAGATAAACCAACGATTCAGTTTATTGTCGAAGAAGCGCTAGCTTCAGGCATTGAAGATATTTTAATTGTCACAGGAAAAGGAAAACGCCCGATTGAAGATCATTTTGATGCGAATTTAGAACTGGAGATGAATTTAAAAGAAAAAGGAAAAGATGAGCTGTTACAATTAGTTCAAGAAACAACTGGTGTTAATTTACACTTTATTCGGCAATCTCATCCATTAGGCTTAGGACATGCTGTTCTTCATGCGCGTTCTTTTGTAGGAGATGAGCCTTTTGTAGTCATGTTAGGTGATGATATTATGCAAGATGAAGTACCACTGACAAAACAGTTAATGGATGACTATGCTTCCACTCATGCAGCGACTTTAGCGGTGATGTCTGTTCCTCAAGAAGAGACGTGTCGGTACGGTATTATTGATCCTGAAAAAGAAGTTGAAACTGGGCTTTATAGTGTGCGTAGTTTTGTTGAAAAACCAGATCCCAAACAAGCCCCTAGTAATTTAGCCATTATTGGTAGATATTTACTGACACCGGAAATTTTTGATATTTTAGCAGAACAAAAGCCAGGTGCAGGGGGAGAGATTCAGCTGACGGATGCGATTGATACGCTCAATCAAACGCAGCGTGTTTTTGCACGAGTCTTTCACGGAACGCGGTATGATGTTGGCGATAAATTTGGGTTTATGAAAACAAGTATTGCTTATGGACTGACGCATCCTGAAGTGAAAGAACCGCTTAAAGCTTACATTTTATCTTTAGCAAAGTCATTGGATCTAGAAGATGATGCATCGGTACCGGTTAATGATGAGGAGGCTTAAGGGTTTTGAGTTCAATTTTTTAACAATGATCCGTATAATAAAGATAAAGACCCGATATTAAGATTAGTGGAAAGAAAGTAGAGGACAGCTATGAAGAAATTATTTAATGATAGTCATGTACAAGCAGTAATGATGGATCTGCGCGTCGGCTTAGAAAAAGAAAGTCAACGGATTCATTGTGATGGAACGTTAAGTCGCTTACCTCATCCAGATGGCCTGCCTGATCGTAAGCAGCAGACAAGCATTCAAACTGATTTTAGTGAAACTCAAGTGGAGATGATTACCCCTGTACGTGAAACTCATCAAGAAGCGCTTGATTATTTAGCTGCACTTCATGAAGTCGTTTTGCGAACTATGCCAGAAGATGAGTATTTATGGCCGCTCAGTATGCCTCCAACACTTCCTGAAGACTCAGAAATTTTAATTGCAAAGTTATCTGATGAAAAAGAAGTCAGTTATAGAGAACATCTAGCAACAACTTATGGTAAATCAAGACAGATGGTCAGTGGGCTTCATTATAATTTTGAATTTGGAGCCTCACTCATACAAGCTTTATTTAACGCACAAGATCAAGAAGAAGAGCTGACACAGTTTCAAAATGAACTGTATTTAAAAGTCGCAAGAGCCTATTTAAGATATCGCTGGTTAGTGACTTATTTATTTGGCGCCTCTCCTATTGCAGAAGCGGGTTATTTTGCACGTCCCGATCAAGCACCTCAAGGTGCCATTCGTAGTATTCGAAACAGCAGTTTTGGATATACCAATGTCGCTAATTTATCGGTGCCATATACAACGTTACATGATTATACACAAGCGATTGAGCGTTTTGTTGCAGAAGGTCAACTGCTTGCAGAAAAAGAGTATTATGCTCCTGTAAGACTGCGTGGTGCAAAAACAATGAGTGCTTTGCGAGAGACAGGCATTCGTTATTTAGAAATTAGAAATTTTGATCTTAATCCGTTTGCACCATATGGGATGAGTGAATCGCAGCTGACATGGATGCATTTATTTTTACTGACGCTTCTTTGGATGGATGAACAAGACTATGATCGTGCACGTGGTGATCAGTACAATGAATGGGTGGCAACATCGGCGCCTGATGAAGCATTATCAGATACGCTTTATAAAGAAGGTCAGATGATTTTTGATGAGATGCAGGAGATGATCCATACTTGTCATTTGCCACAACAGATGCAAGCTGTTTATGATCGCTACCGCGCTTATTTAGACGATCCTAACTTAACACTAAGTGCTCAGTTATATCTGGCAACAGAACAAGGTAAAAACCAACATGACTTTGCATTACAACTGGCTCAAGATTATGCGTTTTTAGCTCGAGAAAAACCTTATCAGTTAGCAGGATTTCGTGATATGGAGCTATCGACTCAAATTTTACTGTTTGAGGCATTAAAACATGGTGTTGATTTTGAAATTTTAGATCGCAGTGAACAGTTTGTGATGCTTTATCATGAAGATCATATTGAATATGTGAAAAATGCGAATATGACACGTAAAGATACTTATATTTCGCCTTTAATTATGGAAAATAAAGAAGTGACTAAATTAATTTTAGATCAAAAAGGCTACCGAGTTCCGCGTGGTGTGGCGTGTTCAAGTGTAGAAGAGGCTTATCGCTACTATCCCAAATTTGCGTCTGTGCCAATGGTTGTAAAACCAAAGAGCACAAATTATGGACTGGGGATTTCAATTTTTAAAGAACCGACAGATTTTGAATCGTTCCAACAAGCGGTACAATT
>JASLFJ010000144.1 GCA_030150665.1 Enterococcaceae bacterium | reverse complement strand
ATAGGGGGCATAAGGTCCAAATCCAAAACCCCAATTAGGACGATAAAAGCCGAAACCGATTGCGGGGCTATTGAAGAAGGGTTCATCGTAATAGATCTCCCTTTTAGGATCTCGCCAAAACTGATAATCGATGGCATCCATTGTAATCACGCGAACACGCTCACCCGCTAGAGAGATCTCCTCTGCCGATTTAATCATACCTACAGCAGTAAGATAATCACCTGGAGAGTAGCCTCGTACAGAGATGCCACCGGGGATATCCACAATCAAACGATTATTATCCATCTCTCCATTTCGAAGAGGATAACCATCTCTATTGAGCTCATAACGGACTAACTCTATACGGGTCCCTAGTGCAGGCTGATTCATTGTAATGATCATCCCACCTAAAATGGCCTCTTTTCCAATCAGCTCGCGATCACTCATCATATCCACTTGATAATCACCATAAGCATTAGGATTATTAGTAGAGATATTCCCACCGCCTAATGAAGCACAACCGACAACAATAAGAGCCATCACAGAGAGAATGCTCATTTTTAGTAACTTCTTCATCTTCACTCCTTCGCGCCCATGTCCATTTCAATGATCAGAAAGCGCTCTATCAACAATCTATCTCTACTTGCTCTCGCCCAAATATTGATGTTCAGATCATCACTCAAAGATCTTAAGCCGATCCCACTTCGCATCAACCTTCGCTACAATTTCAGGATCTTGAACAATGGGGATTCCCCACTCCCTATCGGTCTCCCCTTCCCATTTATTGGTGGCATCAAGCCCCATTTTCGATCCCAATCCAGAAATGGGGGAAGCAAAATCGAGATAATCAATCGGCGTATTATCCACCATCACGGTATCACGAGACGGATCCATTCGTGTGGTAATCGCCCAAATCACATCTTGCCAGTTACGGCAATTGACATCCTCATCCACAATCACAATAAATTTGGTATACATAAACTGGCGCAGATAAGACCAGATCCCTAGCATAATCCGTTTTGCATGCCCAGGATACTGCTTTTTAATAGAGACAACTGCCATACGGTAAGAGCAGCCCTCTGGAGGAAGATAGAAATCGATAATCTCTGGAAATTGTTTACGTAAAATAGGGACAAAGACTTCATTGAGTGCAACCCCTAAAACTGCCGGCTCATCAGGGGGTCTCCCTGTATAGGTCGAATGGTAGATCGGGTTGACTCTCGTTGTCATTCTCTCAACAGTAAAGACAGGGAAAAAGTCCGTCTCATTATAATAGCCCGTATGATCTCCATAAGGTCCCTCTTCCGCCATATCATCTGGATAGATATAACCCTCTAAGATAATCTCTGCTGATGCCGGCACAGAGAGCTCAGGGTGAAGAGTTGCACGCGCAATAGAAGTTCTTTTTCCGCGCAAAAGTCCGGCAAAAGCATATTCTGAAAGAGCGTCAGGAACCGGTGTCACTGCGCCTAAAATCGTTGCAGGATCTGCCCCTAAGGCCACGACAACAGGGAAGGGTTTTCCAGGATTTTTGAGCTGAAAGTCACGATAATCGAGAGCGCCACCACGATGAGCTAGCCAACGCATGATCAGTCGATTTTTGCCAATCACCTGTTGCCGATAGATTCCTAAATTTTGTCTTCGTTTCGAGGGGCCTTTAGTGATGGTCAATCCCCAAGTGACTAAGGGCGCTGCATCCCCTGGCCAACAGTGCTGAATCGGCATTGCGGTCAGATCGATCTCCTCTTTTTCATAAATGACCTCCTGACAGAGTGGTTTTTTCACCCGCTTAGGACGCATCGACAAGATCTGTTTAAATTGTGGTAGTTTCTGCCAAGCATCTTTGAGATTTTCCGGCGCTTCTGGCTCTTTAAGAAAAGCCAAGAACTCTCCAACTTCCCGCAACTTATCTACCGATTCTTGTCCCATACCGAAAGCAACACGCTCCGGCGTTCCAAAAAGGTTGGTTAAGACAGGCATATCAAAACCCTTAGGGTTTTCAAACAGAAGCGCCGGTCCCTCTCTTCTTAAGGTCCGATCACTGATTTCCGTCATCTCTAAATAGGGATCGATCTCTTCTGTAATTCGCTTAAGCTCACCACGCGCTTCTAAAAAAGCAATAAATTCCCGCAGATCCTGAAATTGCATGCACTCTTCCTATTCTTAAGTTGTCGATAGAGGTTTCATTTTAACATAGAAGACGGTTATCTCTCGCCACAATCCTCTTAATGCATCTCTAATAATAGGGCATCTCTACTGCAACGCCCTTACCCTATACCTACCTTTGCATTATATCCCTATTTCAAATGATCTTTGTGATCTTTCAATGGATCTTTATAGGAATCTTTATAGGGCTCTTTATAGAGATCCACAAAAAACCGTTAAAATCGATCTTCTCATTATTCATCTTGGAAAATGATCGGTATAATGCAAACTTTCCATCCATCCCTGAAACAGGAGCAAGAGCCTCTATGCGCCTTCTGAGTAAAATTATCTTAATTGCCCTCGGCTTTATTTTGATTAACTACCCTTTTATCGAAGGAAAAGCCTACTACTATATCTCAATTGAACGCCCCGATCGGCTCATTCGCCATCTCTTAACGGCCCTCTTTGCGCTGACAATCATTGAGCTCTTTGCTTTTACGAAAATGCGCTATCGCATCCCGCTCTATCTCCTCTTTCTCTTTGGCTCTATGACCTATCTGATCTACTATTTTTCAGCAGGGAGTGAGCCGGATTATGAGGATTTTCGTACTCTAATGGATGCACGCGTCATGATTAAAGATGCTGCTTTAGGCTATCAGAATGCTATA
>JASLFJ010000062.1 GCA_030150665.1 Enterococcaceae bacterium | reverse complement strand
TTGAGTTAATTCTGAATTGTGTTCAATATTAAATAATTTTTTCCGAATATCTTCTCGCTGACCTTTATAAAAATCATCAGCATTTTTCATTTCAGGCTTAAAGGAAAATTGATAGCCAATAACAGGTTTCCCTCTACCTTTTCCATATTTTTTTTTGATAGTTAGACCGGTAAAAATAGGTGTCAATTCTTCTTTAATTGGCTTTAAAACAAACTGATTGATATTAGATTCTCTATAACTTTTTGGAACATCTAATAACTCTTGAAAATCATCTTTTGAGAAATAAGCATACCCCGTTGTTCTGAATTGCTTTAACAGACGAAACATTGTCTTGGAGTAGCTGCTTTGTAATTCATTAAATTGTTGAAGAGAATAACGTACCCATTCTTCTAGGTTGTTTAATAACGGAACCGCTTGTTCGTGGATTTGTATTTCTGCATAAGGAATCTCAGCTTTACCATCAATTTTAAATTGATTAAACAATACAAAACGTTCACGTTGAAGTCCATCAGCACTTCTTCTACCAAATCGTAAATCCATTAGTTTGTCATAAGTCTGTTCTAAGTCGTCAATAAAACGATTATTAGCTGTAGCTTTATAATCGCTAAGATCTTTTAGCTGTTCAAAAGTGAATGTTACTTTATTTTGTCCTTTATCACGCATACGAGAAACAATTGAAAAGAACAAATTCATTTGAACGGGGCTAAATTTTCTTAATGGAATAGTATTTAACTCCGAATGATATTTTACAAGTTCATTTGCCATATAATCACCGTCCTTATGGCAACAATAGCATTAAAGGCATATATATTCAAGCATCATATGCCTAATAATGATACCTAAACAGACAATCCCATGCCTATAAACAGACAATCCCATGCCTATAAACAGACAATCCCATGCCTATAAACAGACAATCCCATGCCTTAAACATTCTGTATCCATTGGGAGAGTAAGGCTCGTGGGGGGTCTAAAAGAGGTTTAAAAGAGGTTTAAAAGAGATTATAAAAGAGGCGCCTTCCTTTCTGCTCTATTTTTCTATTAAAAAATAGTTTAAATTCAAAATAAAAGATAAAGGTGTGAGAGAAAAACCACTCTCACATTGAACTAACGCCTCGCTACTCGCTCGTTGTTAAAACCAAAACCTTTTGTATACAAAAGGACTAGATAGCTTTAAAACGCATTTTAAGGCTGTTATACGCTACTTTAAGCTAAATCCCTTATATTCCTTTATAAAACGTCTTTCAGACGGTCAGGGCAAGCCCTAACAACCCAAAAAAAGTTAATCGGATTAACATTAAAATATGATTAGAATTAAAAAACCAAACTATACTACACATAGTGCATATCTAATTTCACTTATACTACATAATGTGTGCATAAAATTTTCTTGGCAATATAAGCATTATTTATAGAAAATCAAGCTAACTATGTATATAATTATAGATAACAGATCAAGTCCATTCTCGTCCGCGAGGGGACTATTTTTTTTGTGTTTTTTTAAGAAAGGGTTGATAAATATGTCGTTAAATGAACCTAAACCATTTAAAAATTTAGATCAACAAATTAAAAAACTTAGAGATAAAGGAATAGGTATACCTGCTGAAGATGAGGAAGAAGTAAAAAAAATATTATTAAAAGAAAATTATTATAGTGTGATTAATGGTTATAAATTTCCATTTTTGAGAAGAGATTTGCAAGGGACTCCGATAAAGCCAGAAGAATTTATAGCAAATACTTCGTTCAGAGATATTTATATTATGTTTTTATTCGATAGATCTTTGAGAAATATTCTTTTAAAATATCTTTTAGAATTTGAGGCACAATTAAAAACTTTATGTGCTTATCATTTTTCAAAGGCTTATTCTGAAACGTATGCTTACTTAAATGTTCGTTCTTACAATCAGGATGTTTCTAAATTAAGTGATGTATTAGGAACTATTTCTACTTTAGCTAGAACGATAAAAAAACAATCAGGAAGAAAAAACACAGCAATTTATCATTATACAAATAACCATAAATGCGTTCCATTGTGGGTTCTAATAAACTTTTTGACTTTAGGAAACGTATCATATTTTTATTCTTCTTGTGCTCAGTCAGTACAAAATGATATTGCCAGAGGCTTTAGTATGCAACATAAGGAAGACTATGGATCAACAGAAAAAATTGATGTAGAAGAATTAGAAGAAATCATAAAATTTATTAATTTATTTAGAAATGTCTGTGCACATGAAGAAGTCTTATTTATTTATAAAGTGAATCACACAATGAGATATAAATCATTTTATAAATTTTATGATTTTGAAAATGAAGCTGAAGCTGAAAAGAAAATAAAAGATAAGAATCTGTATACTTTAATTTTATTTTTAAAGTTAGTATTATCTAAAAGAACATATGTTAAATTGTTAGAAGAAATTGAAGAACTATTTGAACACACCAAAAAAGAGAAATGGTCAATAGATTTTGATTTAGTATTAGAAATAATGGGGTTTCCTGTAGCTAATTGGAAAGAAAAGTTGCTTTAAAATTGTGTAAATGCGTTCGGGGGCAAGCATCGGGTGTACCATGGTACACCCAAAAATCACAGATTTTTACTTGTTAGGTTTCACCTAAGACCGAGTAAAAAAACACCACTAAATTTAGTGGTGTTTTTTTATGTCGCTGTGCTCGATTTAACTAAACTTTCTAGAGAGATCTTCTAGTAATTCTTTTCGTGCTTTTTCTTCTTCTAGTGCAGCATTTTCTTTCTCTTGTTGAGCAAAAAAATCTGCTTCATGTGTCCCTAACTTTAGACCTAACACACGGTCTTTTGCGAGCCATTTTTCTTCTTGAGTTAATTCTGAATTGTGTTCAATATTAAATAATTTTTTCCGAATATCTTCTCGTTGACCTTTATAAAAATCATCAGCATTTTTCATTTCAGGCTTAAAGGAAAATTGATAGCCAATAACAGGTTTACCTCTTCCTTTACCGTACTTTTTCTTAATAGTTAGTCCAGTGAAAATAGGAGTTAATTCTTCTCGTATAGGCTTTATAATTGCTCTATCTATATCGCCCTGTTTATAGCTTTTCGGAACATCTAACAACTCATTAAAATCTTCTTTTGAG
>JASLFJ010000059.1 GCA_030150665.1 Enterococcaceae bacterium | reverse complement strand
GAATCATGTTGTTTATGGAGAAGGAATTGCGGTTTTAGCAGGAGATGGTTTATTAACAGAAAGTTTTCATTTACTCAGTAAATTAGAAATTAGCGGTTCTTTAAGACTGTTATTAATTCAGAAGTTAGCACGTGCAATTGGCACACATGGCATGATTTCAGGTCAAGCTGCTGATTTATTAGGAGAAGCTCAAGAATATGATGCAGAACAACTTCAATGGATGCATGAGCGAAAAACAGGGGCGTTAATTGAGTATGCCTTTGAAGCTCCATTATTGTTATTAGATATTGATACTCCATGTATGAAACAAATTCGAGATATTTCTCGGCATTTTGGACTTGCATTTCAAATTCGAGATGATATTTTAGATGCATGTAGTACTTCTGAGGATTTAGGAAAAACAATAGGAAAAGATGAGGATCATAATAAGACCACGTATGTTCGTTTATATGGGATTCATCAGGCCTATCAGCTACTTCAACAAGAAATTGACTATATTCGACAAGGATTGCGTGCATGTGATACTTACCGAGAAAATACAGTGCTTGAATATATATTAGATCAACTGATGATTTCTGATGATCTTATTGAGAAAGGAGTCTTATGAAAAAAGAACGTGTTGATGTTTTAGCTGTACAACAAGGACTATTCTCCAGTAGAGAACAAGCTAAACGGGGCATCATGGCGGGTATTGTTTATGATGATCAAGAAGTTCGTTATGATAAACCCGGAGAAAAAATTAGTACAGAAACACAATTGTATTGTAAAGGACAAACGCTACCTTATGTTTCTCGAGGTGGATTAAAATTAGAAAAAGCATTAAAAACATTTCAAATTTCTGTTCAAGATGTATGTGTTTTAGATATTGGAGCCTCTACAGGAGGTTTTACTGATGTTGTGTTACAACACGGAGCAAAACAAAGTTATGCGGTAGATGTAGGGTATAATCAACTCGCTTGGAAATTAAGACAAGACCCTAGAGTGGTTGTGATGGAGCGAATGAATTTTAGATATGCAACAGCAGAAGATTTTAAGGGGTGTCAACCTTCATTTGTCACAATTGATGTTTCATTTATTTCTTTAAAATTGATTTTACCTGTATTATTTCGGGTATGTGCAAAGCAAGGATCAGGCGTTGCTTTAATTAAGCCACAATTTGAAGCAGGTAAGGAATATGTAGGGAAGAAAGGGATTGTTCGTGATAGCAATGTTCATGAACGTGTTCTTTTAGATCTTTTATTTTTTATGCAACAAGAAGGATTTGTCATTAAAGGATTATCTTTTTCACCGATTACTGGAGGAGAAGGGAATATTGAATTTTTAGTTTATTTTTCTTGGGGTGATGCTTCTGAATCTATCCAAGATTTATCCTCTTTAATTCTTGATACTGTTCAACAAGCACATCAAACACTACTACATTAGTGAGGGAAAGTTATGTTACAAGAATTATCTATTCGTGATTTTGTATTAATCTCAACACTAGATTTAACTTTTGATCGTGGTATGACAGTGTTAACAGGAGAAACAGGGGCTGGAAAGTCCATGTTAATTGATGCGCTGAATTTATTAAGTGGTCAGCGGGGTTCTGTTCAGTATATTCGCACAGGTGCTGATAAATGTGTGTTGCGTGCTTTATTTCATATTGAAAAGTATGAAGATTTAAAATCCTATCTTATTGATCAAGAGATAGAAGTAGATGATGATCATTTATTGTTACAAAGAAGCATCCATCAATCTGGCAAAACGGTATGTCGTGTAAATGGACAATTGGTAACTCTTAAAGTCTTAAAACAAATTGGTAGTTATTTGATTGATATTCATGGACAACATGATCATCATCTGTTACGACAACAAGAGACGCATTTAGCCCTTTTAGATGAATTAGGTATGGATGCGTTAAAAACAGTTCTTTATGATTATCAACAGTATTATCAACATTATCAAAAAAAGCGAAAACAATGGCAATATTACCGTGATAACACACAACATATAGCGCAAAGAATTGATATGTTGCGGTTTCAAACTCAAGAAATTGAAGCAGCCGAACTGGTACCTGATGAAGAAGTACAATTAGAAGAAGAACGGGAAAAATGGAAATATTTTGACCAAATTTATCAAACTCTTCAGCTCATTTACCAGAGTTTAGAAGGTAGTGAAGTGCAATCAGGATTATTAGATCAAGTAGGTTCGTTGATGCAGTCTAGTGAAACTATAGCTTCTGTAGATATTAGTTACGGACAGTTGAATGAGTTAATTCAAACAAGCTATTTTTCCTTACAAGAAGCGTTATCGTTAGTACAACAACAGTTTGACCAATTAGATATTGATGAAGAACGGCAACACTATGTAGAAGAGCGTCTTTATTTAATTCAACAATTAAAGAAAAAATATGGTCCAGATATTTCCAGTATTTTAAGTTATTATCAAAAAATATCTGAAGAGCTTGAGATGTTAGTATCACAAGATCAAGATGAACAGCAATTAGAAGAGACACTGATCAAGGTTGAACAAGAAGCTAAACACTATGCTTATCAGCTGCATGATGTTCGTTTGAATATTGCGTGTCAATTAGAACAACAATTAAAAGCAATATTAGATGATTTAGCTTTAGATAAGGCGCGTTTAGAAATTCAAGTGACTATGTTAGATCACTTAACAGCTTCAGGAATGGATGAAGTTGCTTTTTATTGGTCAGCAAATCCAGGAGAAACTCTGCAGTTATTAAATAAAGTAGCTTCAGGCGGAGAATTATCACGGATTACACTTGCATTTAAAATGATTAGTGCCTTGAATGAGGCAACTCAACCGCTTATGATTTTTGATGAGATAGACACAGGAGTCAGTGGTAACATTGCGCAAAAAATGGCAGAGTTGTTATATGAGCTATCGCAAAATACACAAGTGATTTGTATTACTCACTTACCACAATTAGCAGCTATTGCAGATCATCATTACTTTATTTATAAAGAAGTACAAGATGAGCGCACTCAAACGCGCGTTGATATATTGTCACAACAAGAACGTGTTGAAGAAATTGCACGTATGATCTCAGGAAGTTCAATTACAACCGTTACAAAAACAAATGCTCAAGAGTTATTAGAGCTTGCTCAGTTATATCATCAAAAAAACCGTCCCTAAAGATTTAGGACGGTTTTCATCTGTTGCGTTATTTGCTAAGTAGTTGCATAAATACAGGGAGTGCAATTCCAGCGATGATTGCAAGAATCATAATGTAGACAACTATTTTAGTGATCCGATTGAACTTACGTTCTTCTTTTTGATTCATTATTTTTTTATCTTTTTGTGAGTCTTTTTGGGACACAAAAGCTCCTCCTATCAATCTATTTTTCCAGTGTTCTATGTAAACATAATTTAAGTTTACCTTGTTCGAGAGTCTTTTTCAAGATATAGTCTGTAAATTTTTAAAAAGTAGGATTTTTTATTTAGAAAGGAGTTGTTTTGATGAGCCGTAATCTTGCCTTAGTATTTTGGCTTATTTATCCGATACTTTTAGCATTATTAGGAAGAATGGTATTATTGATTCCTTTTTTTAAAAAAAGACAGATTAAAGTTGTTGATGTAATGGTTCCTTTTTTATTTATCGGGTTACATTATTTATCAGTTATGCTTTATCAACACTCCTTAATTCCTTATATGCTGCTTTCAATGATGTTAATGGGGATGATTATTACTATTGGTCAAGCCTATTTTTTTCAGTATATTGATTATAAAAAGTTTTTGAAAATGTATTGGCGATTAATTTTTGTATTTCAAATCATCAGTTATCTTGTTCTTATTTTATTTTTGTTATGGGAATTGTTTACCAGTTAGCAGAACACAATGTGTTCTGTTTTTTTGTATCAAAAATTTAAGTGGTAGAATAACAGCCTTTATGGTAGACTAAAGGTAAAACGATTCGGTTAACCTTTATAACTGTAAATGAGAAAGGAAAGTTGAATGACAGATCAATTTTATCATAAAACAGTATTGTTAGAAGAGGCTGTAGATGGCTTACATATTATTCCAGATGGAATTTATGTGGATTGTACTTTAGGCGGTACTGGGCATAGCCAGGCAATTTTAAAACAATTAAATGAGCAAGGACATCTATATGCATTTGATCAAGATCATCATGCGATTGAACATGCAAGAGATGTATTAAGCCCTTATATAGAAAAAAATCAAGTTACATTAATTCAAGATAATTTTGTTACATTAACAGATGCTTTAGCTCAGTACGGAGTCTATCAAGTTCAAGGTATTGTTTATGATCTTGGAGTTTCATCGCCGCAGTTAGATGAAGCGATGCGGGGTTTTAGCTATCATCAAGATGCACCATTAGATATGCGTATGAATCAAGATCAATCATTTTCCGCAGAAGATGTTGTAAATACTTATTCCTATGAGGCGCTTGTCCGTATCTTTACAAGGTATGGTGAGGAAAAATATGCCAAGTCAATTGCAAGAGCGATTGAACGTGAGCGAGCACATCGACCTATTAAGACCACTCAAGAGCTTGTTGATCTTATTAAAATTGGTATTCCTGCACGTGCACGAAGAACAGGTGGACATCCTGCTAAACGTGTCTTTCAGGCTATTCGTATTGAAGTCAATCAAGAATTAGCAGTGCTTGAAGATTCTTTAGAACAAGCCATAGATTTACTTGCTCCAGGAGGTTATTTAAGTGTAATTACTTTTCACTCTTTAGAAGATCGTCTTGTAAAACAAATGTTTCGTTCTGAAAGCACGCCTAAAGAGACTCCTCCAGGATTACCAATTATTCCTGAGTCGCATTTACCTAGATTAAGGCTTGTAACTAAAAAACCAATAGCACCAACAGAAGAAGAAATAAGGTGCAATCCTAGATCTCGAAGTGCTAAGTTGCGTATTGTACAAAAAATGACCAGTTAAAGGAAGGGTTCGGTATGGAACAATTAAAAGAAGAATATAAACCCTATGATGAAGAACAAGATCTTGAAGAAGGTTATGATTTTGTTTCGGAACAAGATTTTGAAGATGAGTCATCATCTATATCTGAGTCGTCTCCTATAATACAAAATGAAACACTACAAACCATATCTAAAAATAAGCTTGCTAAAATCTCTTTATCAGAAAAGATATTAGTAGGTGTTTTAATTCTGGTACTATTGTTTTTTGCTGTATTAACGGTTCAAGTATCTACGAAAATAACACGAGTCTCTGAAAATATTACAGCTATTCAGCAAAAGATAGAAGTAAATAAAGAAGGTATTTCTCAACTTGAACAAGAAAAAAATGAATTATCACGTGCTGAACGTATTAAAAAAATTGCAGAAGAAGCAGGTCTTACAGCAAATGATGATAATGTAAGGAATGTGGGTCAATAATGGATAAGAAAAATAATCAATGGAAAAAATTTTTTGAAGCAAAAAATCCTACAGCTAATCGTAAAAAAGTTGCTAGAATTCTATTCTTTTTTACGATTTTTATATTTAGTGTTTTTTCATTTCGATTTATTTATATTATTTCGGTGGGTAAAGTAGGTGATGTGTCCTTAGATAAAAAAACACAAAATCACTTTCAAGGCACAAGTATTGTTCCAGCTAAACGTGGCTCTATTTTAGATAGACACGGGAATTCTATTGCAGAAGATGCGACTTCTTATTCAGTATATGCAGTATTAGATGAAAACTATGTTCAAGGAGATAAGGAGTTATTTGTTCATGAACAAGACATTGCTAAAATTGCTAAGATTTTAAATGAATATACGGGGATGAGCAAGTCTTATGCGACGCAACAGCTGACACAAACAACGAATGAACTAGGCGATCCATTAAAAGAAGTAGCTTTTGGTGTTAAAGGTAAAGAAATTAGTTTAGAGACAAAAAATAAAATTGAAGAGGCTTTAGATAAAGAACAGATTACAGGGATCTATTTTCAATCTCATCCTGCAAGAATTTATCCTAATGGGGTATTTGCTTCTTATTTGATAGGATATGCTGATTTAATTGATAAAGATGATGAATCTAAAGGATTAAAAGGGAT
>JASLFJ010000052.1 GCA_030150665.1 Enterococcaceae bacterium | reverse complement strand
CTTGATCTATTTCTGTATCAGAAATTGTTTTTACTTCAAATGACAAATCAGGCTGAATTAACAAATACGCTTTAGCAATAGCAATCCCATCACTTGCTGCAATTCCTTGTACTGTTTGCATCATTATTCTGATAATCCTTCTTTAGTCATTGTTTCAACAATAGCTGCCATTGCTTCAGTTTCATCTGCACCTTCAACTGTAATTGTTACATCAGCACCTTGTCCTACACCTAAAGACATAACCCCCATAATTGATTTTAAGTTTACAGATTTACCTTTATATTCTAAATTAATATCTGAATTGAATTTACTTGCTGTTTGTACTAATAATGTAGCTGGACGTGCATGAATTCCTGTTTCTGCAATAATATGAAATTCTTTTTTTTCCATAATCATCTAGTCCCCTTTAATTAAAATATTATTTTTACAGGGAGAAATTAACTCATCCCTTCATTTTTTAAGGTTACCACGTTTTCACAGTAGATACAACTATTTTATTTTATGAATTCACAGATCTCAATCATTTCACAAAAATAAACTGTCTTTAAAACTCATTCAGAAAAATATGAAGAATTTTTATCGATACTTTTGTACAATAAAAAAAAAAATTGTATAATTAAATAAAAGGAGTGAACTATATGAAACTGATTGATGTAACAAACAACTATTCTGAACTGGTCATGCAACAACTAGAAAATACGGATGCATATTTTATCAAAGTATATACAATAGGTAACACTACTGTCATTTATACAGAAGCTGAAGAACATATTGAAATTGTATTAATTAATAAAAAACGTAATGTAAAAAATAATGAGGTGCGTGAAATTTTACGCAACCTCATTGACCAAGCAGCAAAAATCACAGAATTTGATGTGATTTACTTAGATAATATTGTCGAAATTTCTATTCCCGTAAAAAAAATTGCCAAAAAACTATCTGAACGACGAGAACAGTTACAATAATTTTAATAAAGTAACTTCTGGATACTTATCTTCAAACCACTTCACAGAATACTCATTTTCAAATAAAAATAGTGGTTGATCAAATCGATCTTTCACTAAAATGTTACGCGAAGAGCTCATCTTTTCATCTAATTGTTCTGCAGGAATCCATCTTGCTACTTTAGAACCAATAGGTGTCATGATGAGCTCTGTATTATATTCATTTGCCATACGATGTTGAAATACTTCAAATTGTAATTGGCCAACAGCACCTATAATATATTCTTCCGTATGCCATGTTTTATAACATTGAATAGCTCCTTCTTGAACTAATTGACTCATTCCTTTATGGAATGATTTTTGTTTCATTACATTTTTTGCAGATACTTTCATAAATAATTCTGGCGTAAATTGAGGAAGTTCAGGATACGTAATCTTTTGTTTTCCTTGATACAAAGTATCACCAATTTGATAAGTTCCTGTATCATATAAACCAATAATATCCCCAGCATAAGCTGAAACAACACTTTCTCTAGCATCTGCCATAAATTGAGTAGAATTATTTAATTTTAATTTTTTACCCGTTCTATCTAATACTACTTCCATACCTTTTTCAAAAACACCAGAACATACTCGAACAAATGCTATTCGGTCTCGATGAGCAGGATTCATATTAGCTTGAATTTTAAAGATAAAGCCTGAAAATTCTGGATAATCTGGAGCAATAATATCTCCGTTAATCGTTTCATGACTACTTGGTTCTGGAGCAAGAGTTAAGAATAAATCTAAAAAAGTTTGTACACCAAAATTTGTTAGGGCAGATCCAAAAAATACTGGAGTCAGTGCTCCAGAAAGTACTTTTTCTTCTGAAAATGTATTGCCTGCTTCATTTAACAATTCAACTTCTTCAAGAACTTGATCATAAATTGAAGGATTAAACTGTTCAAGCTCTTTAAATTGATCATCATTTAAATGATAAAAACGCTCTTCTTCAGTTTTTCCAGTGTAACGCTCAATACGCTGTTGATAAATATCATAAAGTCCAAATAAATTTTTTCCCATACCAATAGGCCAATTCATCGGATAAGTTTCAATATCTAATACTTCTTCAATTTCAGCAAGTAATTCAAGAGGCTCTCTTCCATCACGATCTAATTTATTAATAAACGTAAAAATTGGAATGCCGCGCATTTTACATACTTGAAATAACTTTTTTGTCTGTGCTTCAATACCTTTAGCACTATCAATAACCATAACTGCACTATCCACAGCCATTAATGTACGGTACGTATCTTCTGAGAAGTCTTCGTGTCCTGGGGTATCTAAAATATTAATTTTTTTTCCTGCGTATTCAAACTGCATCACAGAACTTGTCACTGAAATTCCCCGTTGTTTTTCAATTTCCATCCAGTCAGATTTCGCAAAATTCCCTGTTTTTTTCGCTTTAACCGTTCCTGCTTGGCGAATAGCTCCTCCAAATAACAGTAACTGCTCAGTAATGGTTGTTTTCCCAGCATCGGGATGCGAAATAATCGCAAATGTGCGACGTTTTTTGACTTCTTCTAATATTTGACTCATAACCTTTTGTATCCCTCACTTAACTATTTTCTGTTTTTGATTCATGATTAACTTCTTTTTGCATTTTTACAATATCCATAACATAAGTGACTACCGTCTTGACAATAGCATAAAAGGGTACTCCTAAAATCATACCTGTAAGTCCTGCTAAATTGCCAGATACAAGTAAAATAAAGACAATCGTAATCGGATGAATCTCTAATTTTTTACCTATGATATTTGGATAAATAATATTTCCATCAATCTGTTGAACAATAATAACAACAACACAAGCAAGTAATGCTTTAAATGGATCAGTAAAAATAGTGACTAGCACTGCAGGAGCTAGTCCTAAATAAGGTCCTAGATAAGGAATAATATTAGTAATTCCTGCAATCGTTCCAAAAAGAATCGCATAATTGTGAAGACCTATCAAATAGTATCCTGCCATTGTTAATAAACCAACAGCTAAACACTCTAAAGCTTGTCCACTAATATACGCAGAAATCGTATCACTCATTTTATAGAGTAACTCAACAGCTTCATCTTCTCTTTTTTCTGGTAAAAACTTTTTAATAGCAGGTACTAATTTTTCTCCATCTTTTAGCATATAAAATAAAATAAAAGGACTCGTTACAATAATCACTGAGATAGAGGCTACAGAAGAGACAATACTTCCTAAACTTCCAGATAAGCCATTAAATATTTTTTGTGATAATGTTGAGATTGATAAATCCAGTTGATTCCAATATTTTTGGACATCAACATTTTTTAAAAGTGGATGATTATTAAGTTGATTTAACCAAGAATGAAACTCATCCATAAACTGTGGAAAATTTTGTATTAAATGACTGACTTGAATAATTAAATTTGGAATGAGTCGAACTACTAAAAAAACTAAGGCTAAAATAATCAACAAAAATACAACCGCAATAGCCCAAATACGTTTCATATTAAACTTCATTAAAAGTTTTACTAACGGATTTAACATATAAAACAAAATTCCTGCAATAACAATAGGAGCAAACAACGTTGATATTAGGGTAAATAACGGATGAAAAATAAAATCTATTTTCGTAAATACAAATAACAGTGTAGAAATAATTAACAACTCTAATGACCAAAACATTAATTTGGATTCTCTTAATTTATTCATCATGTTTGCATAACCTACCTTTATATTATGGATAAATATGAATATAAATGAAACAATCCCACATTATATCGTGGGATTGTTTTTATGCCGTTTTAATTTAGGCATACTTGCTTCCATAATAACTGGTAAAATTACAGGTCTTCTTTTTGTTTGTTCAAATAAATAACTACTTAAATTATCTCTTACCTCTTGTTTTAATGCTCCCCAATCAAAATCTTCTTGTTGTAAATAATTATTGATTGTATTTTCTACAATAGATGCACTTTCTTTAAGCAAATCTTTACTCGTTTTTAAATACACAAAACCGCGCGAAGTAATTTTAGGCAACGCAATAATTTTTTTATCCTTGCGACTAATCGTTGTTACTACAATAAAGATACCATCTTCAGATAAAATTCGACGATCTCTTAAAACAATATTACCTATATCACCAATCCCTAACCCATCAATCATAACATTTTCTGCAGGAACTGTTCCGGTAATGCTTGCTTCTTTATTTTGATAAACTAATTTTTCTCCACGATTTAATATAAAAATATGATCTTCTGCAATACCTAATTCCTGTGCTAAATTCGCATGCATTAATAATTGACTATATTCTCCTTGAACAGGCACAAAATAAGTTGGTTTTAATAAGTTTAACATTAATTTTAAATCATTTTGGTTCGCATGACCTGATATATTAATATTATCATGAAGACTTTTTGTTTCAGCACCTGCACAGTAAAGTAAGTTTTGTGTTTTAGCAAGAGCCGTTTCCATAGATACAGAAGGAGTTGTAATTAAATATACAAGATCTCCTTCTTTAATTTTGACATGACGATGATATCCTTTAGCCATTTTTTGTAACGCTGAAAGTGGTTCTCCTACGTTACCTGTCTCTAAAATAATAATTTCTGAATCATCATAATGTTTCATATCTTTAAAAGAGATCAGTAAATTATCATCTATTAATTGTAATTTATTTAATGATAGTGCAACATGAATAATACGTTCTAATTCTTTTCCTGTTAACACTACTTTACGTCCCGTTTTATATGCCGCATTAAAAACTTGTTGAATACGCTGTAAATTATATGCAACCCCAGCAACAATCACGCGTCCTTCCCAATATTTAAATGTATCATACATTTCCTCTTCAATTTGTGTCTCTGATGCAATAAGTTCTGTATCTTCAGAACCTGTAGAATCACTAAGTAAAAAAAGAACTTTATTTTTACCAATATCTGCTAAACGAGCAAAATCTGTTTGATACATGGGTTTGGCACTTTGATCAAATTTAAAGTCTCCCGTATAAACAATACTTCCTTCAGAAGTATTTAACACAATACCCATAGAATCTGGAATCGTATGTGTAGTTCTAAAAAAACTAATTGTTGTATCAAAAAAGTCAATTTCACTGTGCTCATTAATAATATGAAATTGATCAAAATCTCGCGTTGGCGGATAATCTTTTACTGCCAATTTCGCTAATTCAATTGTTAACTCTGTTCCAAATACAGGAACCTCAATTTGTTCTAATAAGTAAGGGAGTGCTCCAATAGCATCTACATGTCCATGAGTTAAAAATACCCCAGAAATTTTTTCTTGTTGCTCTACTAAATATGAAAAATCAGGAATCACAATATCAATCCCTAACATATTATTTTCTGGATATTTAAGTCCACAATCTAAAATAAAAATATGTTGATTAATTTCTACAACATACATATTTTTACCTTTTTCCCGAACACCACCTAAAGGAATAATAGTAATTTCTTCCATAATCGTCACCTACACATTCTATATTCACTTTTATTTTTCATTTTATCATAATTGATGAGAATAAGCTTTAAAAGACATCTCAAATAGCTGATTTAGCTATAGAGATGTCTTTTTACATTCATTAATTTGATTAAGCTTCTTCTGTTACTGTTGAGAAAATAGCATCTAATGCTTTTTCCATACGAATATCATGAACTAACATATCATCCGTTAATGATTGACGTACTTTTTGAACATCTAATTTGTATTCTTCTGCTAATTCTGCAATTTTTGCATCAATTTCTTCTTGAGATACTTCTGTATCTTCTTGTTCCACAATAGCACTTACTACTAAGTTTGTACGCACACGTTTTTCAGCATCTTCTTTAAGTTGCTCTTTCATCGCTTCTTCATCAGTGCCTGTAATTTGATAGTAAAGCTCTGGTGTAATTCCTTGTTGTCTTAAATTATTCATAAATGATTGGAATGAACGATTTACTTCTTCTGTAATCATCACTTCTGGTAAATCAATAATTTCTGCATTTTCAACCACTTTTTCTAATGCAAGACGCTCTACTTCTTCTTCTGCATGATTTATTTTTTGTTCTTCTAATGTCTCACGAATTTTTTGTTTCAATTCTGCTAATGTCTCTACAGAATCATCAACATCTTTTGCAAATTCATCATCTAATTCTGGCACTTCTTTGCGTTTTACTTCATGAACAGTGACTTTAAATACTGCATCTTTTCCAGCTAATGCTTCAGCTTGATAATCTTCAGGGAATGTTACTGTTACTTCTGTTTCTTCTCCTGGTTTTTTACCAACTAATTGATCTTCAAATCCCGGAATAAATGTATTAGAACCTAATTCTAAAGCATAATTTTCAGCTTTACCGCCTTCAAAAGCTTCGCCATCCACAAAACCTTCAAAATCGATAACTACTGTATCTCCTAATTCACTTACACCGTCTTCAACTAAAACAAGTTCTGCTAATTTATTTTGCTCTTCAACTAACTTAGCTTCAACTTCTTCATCTGTTACAGTACGATCTTGTTTTGGTACTTTAATATTTTTATACTCACCAAGTTTTACTTCTGGTGTTACCGTAATTTCTGCTTCAAGTACCCAAGGTTGTCCTTTTTCCATGCTTACAATATCAATCTTAGGAGGAGCAACAGGCTCAATGTTTGCTTCAACAACAGCTGCTTCATAAGCTTCTGGTAATAAAGCATTTAATGTATCTTCATAAAGACTTTCTTCACCATACATTTTATTAAACACTTGTCTTGATACTTTTCCTTTACGAAATCCTGGAACAGATAAATT
>JASLFJ010000016.1 GCA_030150665.1 Enterococcaceae bacterium | reverse complement strand
AAAACCTCCTCTAACAGAAGCATTGTGAGTATCAATCCAATGCAGTAGATGATACATCAATTCATTACATACAAAAGTGCCAGCAGTATATGAAATAGAAGATGGGATTCCAGATTCTCTAACCGCTTTAGCCATCGCTTTAATTGGTAAATTTGTAAAATAAGCGGTTGCCCCATCAGAAATCACTGGCTGATTAAAAGGCTGCTTTCCTTCATTATCAGGAATGCGTGCCTCCATAAAATTAATGGCTACTTTTTCAAATGAAAGATCTGTACGTCCACCAGCTTGTCCTACACATAATACTAATTCTGGTTGATATTTCTCTAGTGCAGCAACTAATGTTTGTCCACTTTTACCAAACACTGTTGGAATTTCTAATTTAATGACGTCATGTCCTTCAATGGTATCAGGTAATTGTTTTACCGCTTCATAAGCTGGGTTTACTGCTTCTCCACCGAAAGGATCAAAACCTGTTACTAAAATTGTCATATATATTCCTCCTCATTTTTTGACTCATTATTTCATTACAATCATATAAATAATTTGAATGATTAACATCACAATCGCAACAAACCACTGTTGTTTAATCACTCCATAACGATCTTTCATCTCTAACATGGCCACTGGAACAATATTAAAATTCGCAGCCATAGGTGTCATTAAAGTACCACAAAAACCACATGTTAAGCCGACCATCCCAATGACTGCAGGATTTGCGCCATAATTTAAAATAAAAGGCACACCAATACCTACTGTCATCACCGTAATAGCCGCAAAAGCATTTCCCATAATCATTGTAAAGATCATCATACCAATCGCATAAATAACAATCGCAAAAGCAACATTTCCTTCAGGAATTACCTTACCAACACCTGCAGCAATCACATCTCCTACACCAGCAGCTGTAAACACAGCCCCTAACGAAGCTAAAAGCATTGGAAGCATACTTAAAGGTCCTACAGTTCCTAACATTTCTGCAGCATCAGAAAAAAATACAGGCAGTTGATTATTTTTAGAAAACAAACGAAGCCAAAGCATCGCAACTAATACCCCAACACCAACACCAATTAAGGCGCTAAGCTCTGTAAATACCGCAAATAAAATCGCCATAATTCCAATACTTAAAGCTGGGATAAAAATTTTCATACCTAAACGATCTGACATGTCTTGACGGTAGGATTCTTTAGGTAACCTACTTTTTCCTTTACTGACACGTTTTAAGATCGCAGGAATTGTCATCGCTACAATTAATATACCATTAATTTTGGCAGGAATAAATTGTCCTCCTGCAATAATAATCCCTAAAATCAACCAAAAAATACCACTACCTACTCGATTTGGATTTGTCTGATCTTTGAAATTATAAATACCTGTATAAATTAAAACAATACCCATAATGATATATAATACTTCTAATAACTTAATTCCAATTAAAATATCTGGATCAGAAAAAAACGATATCATAATGATCCCCCTTCTCCATAATATTTTTTACGCAATCTTTTTTCTTTAACATAAAAATAAATGCTCGCTACTAACAAAGCACACAAAGCAATAGGAATTTCAACAACTGCAAGCTCTCCTAAAGAAACTAAAAAACCTGTATCTTTTAATGTTGACTGTACTAATAAAGCACCTGCTCCACCGACAAATAATACTTGTCCAAAAAACCAACAAATATTTTCCATAGCAGCACTCATTCCTTTAAGCTCTTCAGCATATTCTGGATGAACCTTTAACCCTTTAGATTCAATTGTCCCTAGTGTCATTGGATAAATAATAGGTCTAACAAATCCAGCAACACCTCCAAAATTCACGTTAAATGCTGCAAAAATCATGCGAAAGATACCATAAATATTGATAATAACACCTGCAGAAACTTTATTAAAGCGTTGAATAAATTTTGATGCAGATTCTTTAAGTCCATTTCTTTCTAACGTTCCTGTTACTAGCATAATTAAAATAAAAATGGCCATTCCTCGATTATTTACAAAACTAGTCCCAAGCAACTCTAACATACCTGAAAGCCCCATACCACTAGTCAGTGCTGTAACTAATAAAGCGACCATAACAATTAAAATGGCATCTAACTTTAAGGCAAATCCTAAAATAACAATAATAACACCTAATAATTGTAATAATATCTCCATACAATCCCTCCTAATTGTTGTTTATTTTATTAATCATATCGAATTATTAGAAAATTGCAATAATATTTTTCTATATATCACTCATAACAAATATTATTTGAACGATCACTAGGCTGAAGCCGTGGGGACTTTTAAGTACAGACTGCTAGTAAACTCTAATTGATTAGGCTCTCTAATTACAAGGAATCCTTAGAAGGTTTAAACTTGCGTTAATATCTCGGTCATGATAGGTATGATAATTAGAACACTTCCTTTTTCCCCACCGTTACCCCTTATTTTCCGCGCACTTCCTGTTTGTATTCCAACATCGCTAAAAATTATGATCAGGATACTTCACTAATAGCTTTAGCTCATTTATATTTTTCAACATATGAGATACTTAAAACGCTGCGATACCCATCACATCGTGCACATCATGGTTTTTGATGATTTTGGTAAAGATTTGATGCGAATCATCACATCTAGCGTTGATTGTTTCATGAATACAAGCCATTTTAATGCGTTACTTATTCTAATTAGAACTATCTTACTTAAGTTTTGAAAGAATACGTTTTGCTTTTGCTAATGGTTCTTTTAATTTTTGAAAAAACTTAGGATTACAGTTGGCAAATGACTGAGCAAGAAATAAATCAAGACTCTATTTATATCTTAATCAGATATGCTCCAAAATGAAGTATTCTTGAAAGCATTAGATTATTGAAGCAACTCACAACTTATCCAATATGTTAAAAACATAACTCCTATCTTTCT
>JASLFJ010000151.1 GCA_030150665.1 Enterococcaceae bacterium | reverse complement strand
AGATGCCGGTTAATGAATATGTTGATCTCTATGTGATCTAAATATCATCTCACCTCGCTCTATTTTCAGTTATGAAGAGTAACTATCATTGATTGTCATTGATGCTCGTTGATAGTTATTAGAGATTATTAGAAGTTATTAAAAATAAGGAGGGAGAGAGTGAATCTCTCCTTCTTACAAGTTTCAGGTGTGATCTACCTTAAAACTCCCTAAAGAGAGATCTCTAGAGGGAAATCTTAATGGTCGATCACTTCTTGAAAATAGATCACTCTGTGATCATTTCTCCTTCAATATGAAGATCTTTGCTCGGCTTGCCGAGCTTTTTTTCGCCTTACATAGTGCTTAAGAGGTTATTTTATGATTGAGATAATAGGTTTTTTAACAATTGGGCTTGTTGTATTGACCTTGATATTAGGTAAGACAAATCCAATGGTACCATTAGTAGGAATACCTATCATGGCGGCTTTAGTCTTGGGTTATTCCGTTAGCGATATTAACAATTTTTTCTCGAGTGGGTTAAGCAAAGTTATTAATGTTGCAATAATGTTTATATTTGCAATATTGTTTTTTGCAGTAATGAATCATGTAGGGTTATTTGATCCTATAATTAATGGAGTTATTAGATTAGCTCAAGGGCATATTGTATTGGTAACTATAGGGACTGTTATTGTGGGGGCATTATCCCATCTAGATGGTTCAGGAGCAACTACTTTCTTAGTAACCATTCCTGCTTTTTTACCTATATATAGACGTATGGGGATGAGTTCTAATTTATTAATTATGTTGGTAGCGAGTAGTATAGGTATAGTCAATTTATTACCATGGGGTGGTCCCTTAGCGAGATCAGCATCAGTTCTAAATATGGATATAACAGAACTATGGAGACCGTTGGTACCTTTTCAATTAATAGGAGTTTTATTATTAGTTGGTTTTGCTGGTGTTATGGGTATTAGAGAGAAAAAAAGAATAAATATTGAAGGAAATAAAGGTAGTAAAAATAGTCTTATAGAAGATTTAACCGATAAGATAGAATTGCTTGGCGGTAGACCAAGAGCTCGGGATAATAAAATTATTTATCTGTTCAATTGGCTAGTATTTGTTGGGATTTTAATAACTTTATTAGGTGGATTTATGCAAGCGTCTTTGGCTTTTTTGATAGGGTTAGCAATAGTTTTACCTTTAAATTATAAAAGAGTAGAAGACCAATCTAATATAATAAAAGAAGGAGCTCCGAATGCTATATTAATGGCATCAATCATTATTTCAGCAGGTATGTTTTTAGGAGTTTTAAATGGGACAGGGATGCTACAGGCGATGGCTGGTGGGATAGTAGAGTTATTACCAGACTTTGTTTTATCAAAACTTTATATTATAGTTGGGGTACTTGGGCTCCCTTTTGATTTAATTACAAGTACAGACGCTTATTATTTTGCTTTATTACCTATAGTTTTGGAAATATCGGCTCCGTATGGAGTAGATCCAACAGCTGTTGTATATTCTATGGCGATAGGTAATAATTTTGGTGCTATGATTAGTCCATTATCACCATCAACATGGTTAGGTATAGGATTAGCAGGTGTTTCTATTGGCAGCCATATACGATATTCGTTTTTCCCTATGTGGATATTCAGTTTAATTTTATTATCACTAGGATATTTTTTAGGATTAATATAAATAAAAATCTGTATTA
The DNA here is from genome assembly GCA_030150665.1 of Enterococcaceae bacterium. Taxonomy (GTDB): domain Bacteria; phylum Bacillota; class Bacilli; order Lactobacillales; family Catellicoccaceae; genus JASLFJ01. The sequence continues at coordinate 1,554 of JASLFJ010000151.1, read as the reverse complement.
GAGGATGAGATATAAAAAATATTTAATTATTTACTATAGGTCGCAGATTTAAATACGAAGTGCAACAGATGAGTTTTTAGCTAAAAACTCATAATGCGTTAAATATTCTAATACTTTTCTAGGTCTATTATTCAGAAGATCTTCAACTCGTTGGACATCTTCTGGATGTAGGTTATCTAAGGATTTATATTTTTTGAAGATATGTCGGATTAAACTATTCGTATTTTCATTCGTTCCTCGCTCCCATGAATGATATTGCCTTGCAAAATAAATATTTGTCTCTAGTTCTTCAGAAATTTTCTTATGATCTGAAGACTTTTTTCTATCATCAAACGTAATCGTTAACACTGAATGATCTCGAAGAAGCTCAAAGCTCATTTCTGCTATTAACTCGGCTTTTCTATTGAGTAAGACTTTGATTTTAGTGAGTCTGGAAACTCGATCAACATAGGTTAATAGTACGTCACGGTGGTTTTACCCAATAATCGTACTCTTTCCCAATCACCAATTTTTATGCGTCTACCTACGATTTCTGCTCTTTTGGAAATATCGATTCGATCAATAATTTTTCTACGATGATTATTGTCGTTAAGTGATCATCTTTTCGATAAATTTTTTAATTACGTAGAAAGGTATAGAGTATTCCTTCTACTTTTTTTTTGGTAGATATAAAGGTAGATCGCCTCAATAAAGCCCACACTTTGCCAACCTAGTGTTTTTAATCGGCCACTGATCTGTTCAGGATAATAGTGATTCCGTAAAAGCTACTCTGCATTTTCTCAGAAAAAGTATCATGCTTGGTTATGAGATTTTCATCCTTTTGTAAATGTATTGACCTGTTTAGGTCGATAGTCTCTTAATCCTCAACTTTATTTTATTTCTCAGTAGATGGTATTTCTATCTTAATGAAGAGTTTTTGCTATCTCTTTAACAGAAATATTGTTTTGTATTAATGTATAAATTTGATATCGTTCATCTAGGGTAAGATGTGAATAGTGCGACATAGTTAAAATCGGGGAAGGGAAGGATAATGGATGTATTATCCTTCTTACTTATTTTTCAGATGGTTAAAGAGTATTGGACTTCACATTTGAATTTAAGGATCTATAAGTTAGTCGTATTTTTAGATAAAAAATACCTTAAGATCTTTAACCTTAAGGTATTGTCATGATCGTTAAGTAGATTAATCGATCAATCGATAGAGCTTGAGTTGGGAGATTTTATGATTCTCTCTCTGCTCTCTTCTCTTTTTTCTGATGTTCTGCTTCCTCTCTTTCTGCATTACCTGCTTCGATCTCTTTCCCTAAGAAGTAGGAGATAGCGGTTCGAATAACAACAATACCACCGAGGATTAACATATCATCGATCGAAGGATTCATAATTGTCTCAATAATATCGGAGGCGATTAGAATCTCGAGGCTTAGGAGGATATAGGATCCGAGATAGACCTTAATCCCATTATTTTTCTGGGCAATCGCAAATCGATCTTCCCTTGAACACTCATTTCTAATAAAGCCTAAAGCCGCTTTAATAACACCAATCAATAGTACAAGA
>JASLFJ010000082.1 GCA_030150665.1 Enterococcaceae bacterium | reverse complement strand
GATTAATACTTATAAAAAATTTCTGTTCTTGATCAGATTCATTAAACACTTCTAAGTAAAATTCTTGTTCACTTCCGGGACTCACCATTAAATCATAGTAACCAACATCTTGATTTCTTTGATTTTCAGGTAAAATAGGTGATACTGAGAACTCATTTGTTGCCTTACCTATTATTGGTATACACAAACATAATAATAATGTGATCAATAAAAACTCTATCTTAGATATAAAACGCATTATTTTCCTCCTTAAATCCTCTTATTTTTTTATTATACTTCTATTTTTTAAAAAAATAAACTATATCTTAAATATTGATTTTCTCCCTTATGATATATAAAAATAATTTCGCTTTAAGCATCATTTTTTATAAATACTGGTGCCAATGTATCTCATATGATTTTTATTATTATTTTCATATATATTAGGAGAAATCTATAAAGTTCACTCTCTTCGTTTTCTTATCTTTGTTATATAAATTAAAAAAATATCAACAAAAAAATCGGTGTTTAAAAAAATAATGCTTTTTTATTAAGTAAAAAAGATTAACAATTTCATGATTATCGTTATCTTTGTTTCTTTTTTCATGTTATGTTACAATGATTTCAATAGAATATTAAATAATATTCTTTTAAAATCTTAATTAAAGGAGAAGATCGCCCATGTATTACAGTAATGGAAATTATGAAGCTTTTGCACGTCCTAAAAAACCTGAAGGTGTCGATCAAAAATCTGCTTATCTGATTGGTTCTGGGTTAGCATCATTAGCTGCTGCTGCCTTTTTAGTGCGTGATGGTCAAATGGCTGGAGAACGCATTCATATTTTAGAAGAATTACCCCTTCCAGGAGGCTCTTTAGATGGTGCGTACCGTCCACATGAAGGATTCGTCGTCCGTGGTGGACGTGAGATGGAAAGTCATTTTGAATGTTTATGGGATTTATATCGCTCTATTCCTTCTATTGAGACTGAAGGTGTTTCTGTTTTAGATGAATATTACTGGTTAAATAAAGAAGATCCTAACTACTCATTATGTCGTTTAGTAAAAGAACAAGGAAAACAATTAGAAACTGATGGTCAATTAACACTGACAGATCAAGCGATTAAAGAAATTGTAGACCTTACTATGACTCCTGAAGAAGACTTAAACAATAAACGCATTGATGAAGTCTTTACTGAAGATTTCTTTAACTCTAATTTCTGGATTTACTGGCAAACAATGTTCGCTTTTGAAACATGGCACTCAGCAATGGAAATGCGTCGTTACTTAATGCGCTTTGTACACCATGTAGGCGAGCTTGCGAACATGTCTAGTCTTAAATTTACAAAATACAATCAATATGAATCCTTAGTGTTACCGCTTGTTAAATATTTAGAAGATAATGGTGTACACTTCCAATATGATACACAAGTGACAAACATTATTGTAGATATTCAAGGAGATCAAAAAATCGCAAAAAGTATGCAGTGCGTGATCCGTGGTCAAGAAGAAACTATTGAACTCACACCGAATGATTTAGTATTTGTCACTAATGGTTCTATTACTGAAAGCTCAACTTATGGGGATCATAAAACACCTGCTCCTGTAACTAAAGAGCTAGGTGGTAGCTGGACACTTTGGAAAAACTTAGCAGCACAAGATAAAGCATTTGGTAAACCTGAAGTATTTTGTGAAAATATTCCAGATGCTGCATGGTATGTTTCAGCAACCGTAACAACGCTAGATGAGAAAATTCCAGCATACATTCAAAAATTATGTAAACGTGATCCATTTGCTGGAAAAACTGTAACTGGAGGTATCATTACAGCAACAGACTCTAACTGGCTAACAAGCTTTACCGTTAACCGTCAACCTCAATTTAAAGAACAACCTAAAGATCAAATCGTAGTTTGGGTCTATGCTCTTTATTCAGATCGTCCAGGAGATTATGTAAAAAAACCAATCACAGAATGTTCTGGTGAAGAAATCGCTCAAGAATGGCTATACCATATGGGTGTACCTGTAGAAGAAATTGATCAATTAGCTGCAGAATCATGCCGTGTTGTTCCATGTTACATGCCTTATATTACTTCTTACTTCATGCCTCGTGCCATCGGTGATCGTCCTGCTGTTGTTCCAGAAGGTTCTCAAAACTTAGCCTTTATCGGAAACTTTGCAGAATCTCCAACAAGAGACACCGTATTTACAACAGAGTACTCAGTACGTACCGCAATGGAAGCTGTATATACATTACTTAATGTTGACCGTGGTGTACCAGAAGTCTTTGCATCTTGTTTCGATGTTCGTACACTAATGGAAGCATCTTACTACTTAAATGACAAAAAACCAATTACAGATATTAAAGTACCTTGGTTTGTACGTCTTGCAGAAAAACATACTCTGAAAAAAATACGGGGAACATACATCGAACAACTCCTTAAAGAATATCATTTAGAACCTTAATACATAAAAAAGATGATCTTAGATGATCATCTTTTTTTATGTACAGATAACTTATCGCTATTTCCGAATAAGTCCACCTTAAGACGGATAAAAATTAGGGCTTAAGACGGACAACTTTTTTTATCGTTTTATATAAAATAAATGTATCAAGAAATAAAGAAAGGTTGACAATTATGACAGAAAAACATAAAGACGAAAATAAAAAGAAAGAACAAACATCTATTAATGAACCTCAAAAAAAAACACAAGAACAAAACTCAACCCAAGTAGAAGATAAGGAAAAAACGCCAAATGATACGTTAAACGAAACTAAAGAAACCCAATCAGAAAAATCCTCACAACATGAAGAAGAAACTAAGGATCCAGAGCACGTCAAAAAAGAAAAGCCACAAGATGAATTTGATGAAGCCTTTTTAAAAGCAAAGCATCAAGCTTACACAAAAAATAAACAACCTTCCTACTGGAAGCGTACTTGGAAATGGTGGTTAGGAATTATCCTTGCTTTTATCATTGGTGGTACTATAGGAGCAACGTTACAAGAAGAACGTATGGAGCATGAGTATAAAAAACATCATGAACAAGTATATGAGCAACATGAAGATAATCATCACCATGAGAAAAAAAAGAAACATAAAGAACATGATGAGGACTCAGAAGCTATAAACGAATCCTTAAAACAAGAATCAACCACAAAAAATACATCTTCTTCTGAACAAAAAGCACAAAATCAGGATCCATATTCAAAAACATCTCAAGAAGATCAATAATCAAATAAAGCACTGCGTCTTTAAGACACAGCGCTTTATTTTTATTCCCAAGGCGTATGAGATAACTTTGGCCCTTCATTTGTTTTTACTAAGATTTGAGGGGTTGTTTGTTGAACCCACTCTTTAAGAGATACACCCCCAAGAGGTGTAATCATCTGAATATCTATAAAACAAGGTTGTTGTTCACACCATAAGACAATATCATTGAAGCTATCTGGAGCTATATAAGTAGGAGCATCAAGTAATACATCTAAATCACTGAGATCATGAATGGCATTTTCTTGTGTAAAATAGCTGTATCCAAAACTTCCTGCAAGGCCCCATTGATACTTATCAAACACATCTACTAGATTTAAAAAAGTCTCAGCAAGTATGCGTCCTCTTACATGATGTGAAAATGATGATTTTAATGTGTCTACCTCCCATTGCCAAGGTGTTTTTACATCACAAATATCTGATTTCAAAATCCATGTACCAAAACGTTGGTGGCGCATCGCTCCTCTAAGGCCAACAGGAACCCAGCCTTTTCTATGGGGTGCTCTGCGCACAACAGCCCAAATCTTTTCTTTCAATAGATAATCTTGGAGTACCCAATCAGAAGTCTCTTCTAACGCTTCCAAATATTGAAAACTTACTAAGGTGTGCGGGGCATAGTCCATTGTTGTTTCATCCGATCAAAAACGTGATTAGTCGCTTTTCTGCCTTCTTTTAATGCTGGCTCTGTCTTATAACGATACGTTAAATCCGTTTCATTATGTTTATGAAGATGGGTATACATATGATGAAGCTTATCTGATATTTGTGTCATCAAGACTTCTGAAATTTCATCAGGACGGTAATTTTCAGGCAATAATTCAACAGCTCCTAACCGGTAGAAACTACGAATATCATAAGCAATTGCAGGAATCTTTTTCGCAGCCTCTTCTAATTCTTCCAGAGTTCTTTTTGTAACACGTGCAATACTTTTAGGTGACATCGCTTGAACATGGACTTTATCATCATCAAATGCAAGTAAACGATTCGCTTGAAGTCCATGTGCTAGAAAAGCTCCTGAAATGGCATTTCCAACTAAAAGCGCAATCACAGGATGCCCCAATTGTCTTGCTTTGGCATAAGCTTCTGTACTTGCCGCTAAACTTAAATGAATGCCTGCTAACTCTTCATTATAACCATAAGCTTGACTTGGAACATCAACAATCGCAATGATCGGTCGCTTCCAATCTTGATCTTGATCTTCTAAAATCCACTGATCAATAACAGAAGCCACAGTAAATCCTTCAACAAGACCTACTTCACCACGTCTTACACGGTAATAGGCATTATCTTTATCTGGAACAATCGTAATATACCCTACTGGACGATGATCTTGATCATTTTTTGTAGCTGCATAAACAGTAGATACTGTACTTATTGGATCTTTAATGCCAGTAAGCGCCTCAAACCACAGATATCCACGATGATTTAGTGGATTTGGATGTCCAGAAGTAACTTTAACTAAAGGACAAGAGCTGATATGATCGACTTTTTTTTGTTGATCATAAGCTTCTTGATACTGCTCAATACTCCATTTTTTACTTGGCTCTAAATATTCATGAAGTAAAGATAAATAAAAGGCTTGTCTTTGACTGCGTTTAACTTCTTTTTTCTCACGAATCGCTTGAAGCAATGCTTCTTTAATCTTTTGCACATCATCAGGGACTACTTCATCAACTACACCTACTTTTTCTCGTTGATAAGCTCCTAATGTATCCCAGACAAGGGCTAAATCACTGGCATCAAACTCCATGACTCCTGCCTCTTGTTCAATCACTTCAGGTCCATTTAAACCAACACGTGCTCTTGGAGTCGCCATTAAATAACTCATAAGCGCTGAGACAATAGACATCCCACCAAATACCCCAACAGGTCCTGGAACAACACCAATCACAGGAACATAGCGTTTTAGCGCAACAATAGCATCACTCATTTCAGAAATACTGAGTAACCCATAATTTGCTTCTTGAAGACGAACACCTCCTGTATCTAGTAAAAAGATAGGAATAATCGGTGTTCCTTTTTGACATGAAGCAAGCGCTTGATGAAGTGCTGAAGTTATTTTTGCACCAGAAACTTCACCAATCCCTCCACCTTGAAATTTACCTTCATTACTGATCATAAGCACAGGAATGCCTTCTAAGGTTCCCGTTACAATAATCACACCATCATCACTTTGAGGAACAACACCTTGTTGTTTAAGATGTGGTGACATTAGATCATCAAAGGGGGTAATCATCTCTGTCATAGATCCTGGATCTAATAAAGCACGAATGCGTTCTCTCCCATTCAGTTCGACAAAATTATAAGCGAGCATCATCTAACACCTCCAATGCCTGGGTTAATCTTAAATAAACCACTCCAGGAGTTGCCCCAAAATCATGAATTTCAACACGTGCTAAAATAGGATATCGTTCAAAAAAACGGCGCAACACACGTTCCCATACAGGCCCAAATCCATCGCTTCCTGTTGTTACAGAAACATGAGTCACTTTTTCTGAAGTTGGAAAAAATAATATTTCTAAATCTCCAGAACCCACAACACCATAATGAACCGGGGTTTCAATAGGAGTTGTTCCTGAAAATTCAAATGATAACTGTTCCATATATGACACTCCTTTCTAAATTATGACCAAGATCGAAATTGACTTGGTGGATGATAAAGTCCTCCTGACCAATCTACCAGTTCTTCAATCGATTTTGCAGCAAGTAATGTTCGTTTAGCCTGTGTACGTTGAATCCCTAAATCTTCAGGAAGCGCAACAATGCCTCGTTCACGAAGGAATTGAACTTGCTTACGATCCACCTCTTCTCCTAGCGGTGTGACTCCTGCAATCGCAGAAAGCGCTGATCTTCTTTCTGAGATACTCGTTGTTTTATAAAGATAAGCAATACCTTCTTCAGTAACAACATGTGTCGTATCATCTCCATAAATCATAATCGGTACAATATCAAGATGCGCTTGATCTTTAACAGTGACTGCATCAAGTTCTGAAACAAATACTGGTCTACGATCTGCGCCAAAGGTTTCTACCATTTGTACTACCAATTTTCTTCCTTTAGCTAGAGGATAATCCGGTTTTAAATCAAGCCAAGCTTGTGAGGCATGTCTTCTACCACGAGGATCACTTCCCATATTAGGAGCTCCACCAAATCCGGTCAGTCTTCCTTGTGTTACTGTTGATGTATTGCCATAAGGATCCATTTGAAGCGCTGAGCCAATAAACAAATCAACAGCATATTGTCCAGCTACTTGCGCCATTGTCCGGTTACTTCGCATATGACCATCAGAACCCACAAAAAAGATATCAGGACGCGCGGCAATGTAATCTTCCATACCTACCTCACTACCAAAGCTATGTATCGTTTCTACAAATCCTGATTCAATAGCAGGAATCAACGTTGGATGCGGATTTAACACCCAGTGCTTGGCAATACTTCCTTTCATCCCTAGTGAAGCGCCAAATGTTGGTAAAATCAGCTCAATAGCTGCGGTATTAAAACCAATCCCATGATTTAGCGTTTGAATTCCATATTTTTGATAAATGCCTTTAAGGGCCATCATCGCCATTAAAATATGAAGTTCAGTAATATGTTGCGGATCTCTTGTAAATAAAGGTTCAAGCTCATAAGGCTCATCTGCGACAACAATAACATCAACCCATGTACTTGGAATATCAACACGAGATACTTTATCTACAATTTCATTAACTTGTGCAATCACAATCCCATCTTTAAAAGCAGTCGCTTCAGCAATCGTTGGTGTGTCTTCTGTATTATATCCTGTATATAAGTTCCCAGCTTCATCGGCTTGATCTGCAGCAATTAAAGCGACATTGGGAATAAGATCTACAAATAACCGACCATAAAGTTCTAAATAAGTATGGATCGCACCAATATCAATACGACCGGCCTCAATCATTTGACTCATACGCACACTTTGCGGTCCGGCAAATGAAAAATCAAGTTGACTAGCAATACCTAAATCAAACAAATCTAAATGTTCTTTACGCTCAACACTTGGCATAATTAAATGTAGATCATGTACCCGTTTAGGATCTACTTGCACCAGCATACGCGCTAAAAAATCAGCTTGTTTTTGATTATCCCCTTCTAAAATCACACGATCTCCAGGTTCTATGAGTTGTTCTAATACAGAAACCATCTCATCAGTGGCTACTAATTTCCCTTGAATATAGGGGGCAATGCGTTCTAATTTTCTTATTTTTTGATCTCTTCTTGTAGTCCAAGATCGCTCGTTCATCTTAATCGCTCCTTCCACTTTTGAATCATATAAATCATTCCTTCAAAGCCGAGTTCTTCCCAAACAAGCACCGGCATCTGTTTGTCAAGTTTTGGTTTTAACAATTGACTTAAAACAGAACCTGGACAAAGCTCAATGGTGCCATCGGGTCTCATTTCTAATGCCACATTAGTTAATGCATCCCATAATACAGGATGAGCCACATTTTGCATCAGATCAGATACAACCTCTTCTTTTTTCGTGACCGGAAGCCCCGTTACATTCGTTAAATAAGGACAAATGGGATCAGAAAATGTCATCTGTTCTATCAGTTCTAATAAACAATCAACAACAGGCTGCATTAACGGACAATGAGATGGCACTGGAACTGAAAGCCATACATGATGTCCTCCCCCGATCTGTGCTAACGTCTTTAATACTTCTTGAATCCCTGCACATGATCCTGATAACGTAAATTGCGTTGCTGCATTATGATTAGAAATATAAACTGGATCTTGCGCTTTATAACACTCCTTAACTGCTTGTTTTACTATACTTAATGGCCATCCGATTACAGCAGCCATCCCATAATCCTTTGGATAAAGTTGTTCCATTCGATCGGCACGTGTACTAACCAATTGAATCGCTGTCGGTAAGTCACATACTTCTGCAGCATAAGCCGCAGCAAAAGTCCCAATGGATTGTCCTGAAACCATATAAGGATGAACCCCTGCTTTTTTTAATTGATCAATCGCAAAGGCTTGTGATAAAAAGATCGCAAGTTGAATATCTCGACTATGTATTAATTGATCTGTTTGACTTGGAAAAGGCTTTCCTGTTAAGTCCTTGACCTGTTGCTTCCACGATTTAGGTATTGATGATAATAATTCAACCGATTGTTTTCCTTGTCCAGGACACATCAACCACCACTTCATTGTACGCATTATCTTTCCTCCTTTTCATGATATTAGATTTTTGTTAGTATGAATAATAGTATGACTCATCTAGGAGGGATACCGATGCGATTAACACAACTTGAATATTTTCTAGCCGCAGCCAAACATGAACATATCACCCAAGCTGCACAAGAATTATTTATTTCTCAACCTGCCTTAACACGACAAATACGTGAACTTGAACAAGAGCTTGATGTTCCGCTTTTTCAAAAAAATGGCCGGTCAATTGAACTTACAAGCTATGGAACATCCTTTCAAAAAACCGTTGCTGAGTCCTTATCGATTTTAAATCAAGGAGTACAACAACTCCATAAACAAAAGGCCTTAAAAGAACAACAGTTAATGTTACATATTGATGTTGCTTCATTATGGACAGCAGACTTCATTCAAACATTTCAACAAAGCTATCCAGATGTATCACTACATATTCAGCACTATACGGATCGATCAGATACAATAGATTATTGGCTAACTTCTGATCCTTATCCAGAATTTCCTCATCAAAAGTTATTTCAAGAACCTTTAGTCATTGCTTTAAATAAAACCTATGCACATAAATATAAAGATATTAACTCTATCTACGACTTAAACACATTACAACTTGTGACACTAACAAAACAAAAGCCATTAAGACAACAATTAAACCAATTACTCAATCAATACAAAATCCGTCCACAAATTATTTATGAATGTGACCATCCACATATACTTAAAGAGTTACTAAATCACCAAGAAGTCGCGACCTTATTTCCACTACTTTCTTGGCAATCTCTTAATCAAACATTATTGCTTTATCCACTAAAAGAGCATCCTTATCGCAGTATTTATTTAATGTGGCATCCAGATATGAATTCCCATCCAAATCATTTACAAATCGTGCAATTATTTAAAAATTTTTATCAAGAAAAAGCAACAGCAACTTACGAATACATCTTACAAGAAGCACTGATCCTTAATAAAAATAAACTAAGACCTAACATATCTGCAGCACCACCTGGACTCAGTTGCTTCATTTGACATAACTCATTCCACGCGTTTATCTCGTTTACCCAATTAGAACTCCATGTTTTATAACACCTTCTCGCATAATTTTGAAACCATAATGCCCCTAAAGCTCCTCCTCTAGCATAAAGATTACTATCTTCTATTTCACTACAAATAGATAGCCATTCTTTAAGCATAACTTCAGGAGTTACGTGATGGTAGTAGGTTAATAGATGTTCTATGTGATCAAAAACAATAGAGTACCCAGAAATT
>JASLFJ010000072.1 GCA_030150665.1 Enterococcaceae bacterium | reverse complement strand
CTAGCTGTTTCAGCAAATATGTTAACAGACACCGAGTCACTCCTAAAGCATAGCCTGATGTGATCCAAAATAAAAGAAGAGTAAGCCAAATGACTCCTTTTGAATACAGTTTAGGCAACCGGATGAATGTTAGTGTCTTATGAAGATAGGTGATCAGTAATTGAACATGAAATCCAGAAAGACACAGTAAGGCAAGGATACTGTTTTTTTGCCAAGTACGCATTAAAACATCTTGATCTAAATCACCGAGTAGAAATGTACGTTGGTAGCGAGAGGTGTATGAATCATTTTGGATGAAGGGTTGTTTTAAAGCATATCGAAACAGTCTTAACTTGTGCTTGATGAATAATAACGATGAAGAAAGATGACGTGCATTATTTTGAGGAATGATCTGTGTTACCCGGTAAGTTCCAAGATGATGCATTCGTGTTAAATAGTGGGAATAGGCTTCATCTTTTGGTGTCATTTTTTCTTTGTTTTTCATACATGATAATGTGACTTGATACTGAGGAATACTGAGCCAATATTGAGGCACACTATCTTTAGGGATGATTAATGTATATGTTTCCTGATGTTGATCTGTTGCTGTTATTTTTAGCGTTTTTTCTTGTTCTTGAAGGGTGTCTGGTAAGATACGTAATAGATGTGGTGTTGTTGAATCGACAGGACACGTATTTTGTATGATGGGTATATGTGCCGTTTGATAGATTAGACTAAATATTGTAATACTTAAAGCATAGAACATAGAATAAGGTTGCCGTGTGTAATACATTCGAAAAAAGTATAACATCAGTAGGATCAGCGTTATTTGTGGATGCATTGGCCATAATAGTAAGGTTATCAGATAGCCTAAACACAGTAACAGATAGCTTCCTTTTAAAGAAATAAGAATTTGTCGTATCATCATTGACTTATAATGTGATTTGGTCTTTAATGCGCTGAAGCGTTGTCTCTCCAATGCCAGGAACTTCAGTTAGACTATCTAATGATGGAAAAGGACCATGTTCTTCACGGTAGCTAACAATAGCTTGGGCTTTTTTAGGGCCAATGCCTTCTAGAGTTTGTAGTTGATCTGCTGTTGCTTGATTTAAAGAAATAAGCTCAGATGAAGCAGTATGCGTTTGATCCGGAGTGTTTGTATTTGAAGTTTCAGCACTTAAGGATTCTTTCCAAGGAATAACGGCTTTTAAATGATCTGGAACCACTTCATTTTTAGTGGGGATATAAATGACCATTTGATCTTGAAGACGTAATGCAAAGTTGATTGCTGAAGGATCTGCTTGTTCACTTAGACCACCAGCTTGTTGGATGACATCATAAAGAATACTATCTGCAGCGACTTGATATAGATTAGGGAGATTAACAGCCCCTTTTAAGTCAATATAAATCATATTAGAATCTTTAATATTTTCTTTTTGATCAGCATCTTGAGTTTGCATATCCTCTTTTCTTGATAAGTCTGTATGATCCATTTGAGGGGGTGTGACTGATAATATATCACGTTTAACATAAGGGATAAACATCAAGCTAAATAGCACAAAAAAAAGACTGATCAGTATCAGTCTTTTTGTTTTGTTTGATAAATCTTGATAACGATGCATATGAATCATCCTTTCTAAATCTTAGCTATCTATATTCATTAAATACATCGTTTATTATTAAATTAGCTTAATCAATCCACATACGGTGATCTTTCTTTAACAGCTCGGTTGCCGATTTAGGGCCCATTGTTGTTAATGCAGGATAATCCTCTAAAGGACGAATATTGTTTTTCCAAGCTGTTCTTATGGGATCGATAAATTTCCATGATCGTGCTAACTCTTCCCAGTGGGTAAAGTGTGTATGATCACCTAAAAGACAATCTTCAATTAATCGCTCATAAGCTTCTGGACTATTTTCTAAAATTTCTTGAGAGTGATGGTAATCTAAAGTTACAGGAGCTAGGGATAATGCACTTCCAGGCGCTTTTCCATTAATCGTTAAGGAAAATCCTTCATTCGGTTGAATATCAATGGTTAAAACATTAGATGCAAGAGGTACTGGATAGTTAGGATCAAATAAATTAATCGGCATGTGTTTAAAGACGATATGAATCTGTGTTGCTTTTTTCTGAAGTCGTTTTCCTGTTCGAATATAAAAAGGAACGCCGGTCCATCTTAAGTTATCAATATAAAGTTTTGCTGCGACAAAGGTTTCTGTTTGTGAGTCTTTAGCGACATGTTCTTCTTGTTGATAAGCAGCCACTGTATGATGAGGATCCGCTGTATATTGACCACGAACAGTATCTTCTTGAATACGCTGATGATTCCAAGGACGTAAGGCACGTAATACTTTTACTTTTTCGGTGCGAATGGCTTCGTCTGTAAAAGCACAAGGAGGTTCCATGGCTAGTAAGGTGACAAGTTGTAAGATATGATTTTGGACCATATCATTAAGCGCACCATTATGATCATAGTATCCACCGCGATCTTCAACACCTAAAGACTCTGCTAAGGTAATTTGAATATGATCAATCGCATGATGATTCCAAAGCGATTCAAATAAAAGGTTACTAAAGCGGAGTGCAGTAATATTTTGGACCATTTCTTTACCTAAGTAGTGATCAATACGGTAAATTTCATCTTCTGAAAAAGAGGTAGTAATGGCCTGATTTAATGCATGAGCTGTTTTGTAATCTGTACCAAAAGGTTTTTCAATCATGAGTCGATTAAATCCATGTGTGGAGCGGATGTGTTCTGTTTTTAAATGATGCGTGATGGGTGCAAACAGTTTTGGAGAGACTGCTAAATAAAAAAGACGGTTGCCATTGAGTTGATACTTTTGATCTAATTGTGTCGCTAGTTCTTTTAATGTAGCGTAGTGTGCGGCATCTTCTACATCATGAGATTGATAATAAAAATGGCGACTAAATGCTTGGATTTCTTCTTCTGTAGGGTGTAGGGATTGAATGCTTTTAATCACTTGATTTCTATAAAATTCATGAGACCAAGGTCTTCTAGCGGTACCAATGACTGCAAAAGATGCTAGTTTTTGTTTTCGAAATAAGCGAAAAAGGGAAGGGTATAGTTTTCGAGTGGCAAGATCTCCAGAAGCACCAAAAATGATAAATAATGCACGAGATGAATTCATAAAGTCGCGTCCTCCTTTATTTGATGATGAGATTGAACAAATAAATACTCAGCATATGATTTAGGGATATGCCAAGATTGATGGGTTGATGGTTCTTCAATCACATAGGTATCTTTCTTAATTTCAGAGAGTTGATAAGGGGTATTTAATTGAATAGGATACGTTGTTAACTCAGATAAAATATGAGGATCATCAATGACGTGAGTAATTACAAAATCTTGTGGAGCTGATAATGAACTCAGTGTTGTTGTTGAATGTTGATAGGGCACGCGGAGATGAGGATCAGGAATAGGGCTTCCATGAGGACAATGTGTGGGTTGTTTTAAAAATTGATCGAGCCGATTAGCAAGTGTTTCTGATGTAACATGTTCTAACCGTTCTGCTTCATGATGGACCTCAGACCAGTCATAATTAAGACAGCGTGTTAAAAATACTTCCCATAATCGGTGGTATCTGACTAATTTTCTAGCCGCTAAAATTCCTGCTTGTGTGAGCTGTGCTCCTTTATAAGGAGTATAAGCAATGAGTCCTTCTTTATCAAGCTTTACAAGCATTTCACTGACTGAAGAAGGGGAGACGTGAAGTCCTTGAACAATTTGTTTATTACTGATGATGGTTTGATCACCATTAAGATTTAAAATCAGTTTTAAATAATCTTCTTTATTTGGGGTCATGAGTGTCGCTCCTTATTTCAATGGATTAACAAGTTGTATGGTAGTGATCAGTTGATGAAAAAAAAGAAAGTGTGTTATACACTTTCTAATTGAGCGTATCATAATCGTGTTGATAGCGCATAGATAGAACAATTCCTAAAGCAATCATATTCGCAAGCAGTGAGGATCCCCCTTGACTGACAAAAGGAAGTGTTAGTCCTGTGAGTGGTAATAGACCAATGCTTGCTCCAATATTTTCAAAAACTTGAAAGAGTAACATCATAATCCAACCACTGGCAATATATGTGTAGAATTGATTGTTACTATCTAAACAGACATGCATAATTCGGTAAATGAGTAAAAAGTATAAAAAGATCACAAAGCTACTGCCCACAAATCCAAAATTTTCGGCAATGACGGTAAAAATAAAGTCTGATTCTCGAACAGGTACATAGACGTCACTTACGTTAAATCCTTTACCAAACATACCTCCAGAGCCTACAGCCATCAGACTTCTGGCTTGTTGAAAGCTAGCTCCATTAGGATCTGAGAAAGGATCAAGCCAAGACTCAATTCTTAAAAATTGATACGGTTTAAAGCCAATCGTATATAAAATATCTCGTCCAGAAGGTGTCGTCACTAGAAAAATAGCTGTAGCACCTAAAAAGGCACCAATACCAATAATCGGAAGTGTAATCCGCCAACTGATCCCTGACATTAAAAAGAGACCGCCAAAAATCGCAGTATAGGTTAACATGGTTCCAAAGTCATCTTGAATTAGTTGAAAGATCCCAATTGGAATGGTTAGTAGCACCATCTTAAAAATGAGTTGCCAGTCACTGCGAAGGGTTCTTTGTAGATGGACTAAATTATGTTGGGTAATCAGTCGTGCCATAGCTAGAATATAGGCAATTTTCATCAGTTCTGAAGGCTGTAAAGAAAACCCTCCAAATCTTAGCCAATTTTTTGATCCCCACTGAGCATAAGCGGCTCGATCATAAAAAATCGCTAAAATAATCATTAAAACACATCCTGCAAGATAAGCCCAAGGGGTTAGCTTCCAGATCCATTTTGCATTCAGCTGCATCACTAAAATGACAACAAAAATACCTAAAACAAACCAAGTTCCTTGTTTTAAGACTTCTTGAATCGGTGATGAGGTCATCCCATCATGGCTATAGGCAACATAAAGAGATGCTAGACCTATTAAAGCAAGAAGAAAGACCGGTAAAATAACGCTATAATCGATGCGTTTATCAAGTTGCTTGGGTCGCATCATATTTACCTCCCAATAAAGGATTATGTTCCGTAATTTTCATAAATTTCCTGATCATCATCTAAATTATTATGTTCATAAGGTGCTGTTTCTTCTGTTGGATACGGAATAACTTGGACTTCAGATTGTTCAACAATGACTCCATCTTCGACCCATTCATCCGGATAAGTCGTAGCACTGACAATTCCATTTGTTTCAAATTGATAATCAGGCTGATCTCGTTCGTCAGGGGCTTCAAGTCCTAAAGAAACACGCAGTCTATGAGAGACAAAATCAAGACTATCTTGGTGGATACCTACCATATTCAGCGTTGTGCCGTGGATAAAGTAGTCAAAACTCATCCAAGAAAAGGTATAATTTTCAAAGGTATAATCTTTAGTTAAGCTTGATTGAACAATTGCCATCATAGTATCTGTTGACATATCTGTCCAAAAGTGGCCATCAACCGCTTTAATTACATTTAAATATTTAGTAACAGAGCCGACTTCCGTTGCCTTTTTAATGGTCTGTTCTATGACGTATTGTCCGCGTTTTCCACGTTCAATATCAGTATCCACTTTACGCATTCTTGCAAAGACTAAGGCTTGTTCGCCGTTTAGTGTTTGAGGACCTTGTTTAATAATCACTTCGCCATCATTATAGTTTTCACTGGCATATTCGCTGTGAACGTCAAATGGAACGTCAATATCAATACCCCCTAAAGCATCAATCACATGTTCAAAAGCGATAAAATCAACGGTTAAAAAGTAATTAATAGGAATATTTAATAGATCTTGAACGGCTTGAATCGCTCCTTCATCGCCACCATAAGTATAGGCGGCATTGATCTTATCTTTTCCTTGAAACTCAGGAGTATCAATATATGTATACGTATCTCTTGGAATAGAAACCATACTGATGAGATCTTCTTTTGGATTAACCGTTACTAAAATCATCGTATCCGTTCGAGCAGATCCTAAAGCACGTTCTTCATCATCATCGATACCTAAGACAAGGACAGAATATGGATCTTTGGTTGGGTCAATGCCATCATTTAAGTGAGCTAAACTTTTACCGTTGAGTGTGGTATCTTGTGTTCTTGGTGTGTAAGCATTATTGGCGACATGTTTAATTTCATAAAATAATTTAGCACCATAAGCTAAAGAGCCTAAGGCAAATAATAAGACAACAACGAGCAGTACTTTTAGTGTGCGTTTTAAAGGACTACTTTTTTGTTGTTTTTTACGATTATTTTTACGTTTCGAGTTTCCTCGTTGCTGGTGCCTTGATGCACGAGAAGACACAGTTTCTTTTGACATATAATTACTCCTTATCTTCTGTTGTTAACATTTGTTTTTTATGAGAAAAAACATATTCTTTCATAGTATAGCATGTTTTTTAAGCCTCATAAAGTAAAGAATGCATTAATTTATTGATCTTAAGATAAAGCTATAGCACGTTATGTAAAGATATGCTACAATATAGCCAATTATAAGCATGGACAAAGGAGCGTATGTTAATTATGGAAAAGCCGATTGTAATTGGTGTGACAGGAGGTTCAGGAAGTGGGAAAACAACCGTAAGCAGAGCTATTTTTGATATTTTTTCAGGACACTCACTGCTACTTTTAGAACAAGATTCGTATTATAAAGATCAGTCACATTTAACATTTGAAGAGCGACTGAAGACAAATTATGATCATCCTTTTGCTTTTGATACTGAGCTATTATTAGAACATTTAGATCGTTTATTAAACTATGAACCAATTGATAAACCGGTTTATGATTATGTAGCGCATACAAGAAGTCCAGAGACGATCTATCAAGAGCCAAAAGATGTGATTATTTTAGAAGGGTTTTTAATTTTAGAAGATCCAAGACTCAGAGAGCGGATGGATATTAAAGTGTATGTAGATACAGAAGATGATATTCGTATCATCCGCCGCATTAAACGCGATATGGAAGAGCGTGGTAGAACGCTAGATTCTATTATTCATCAGTATTTAACAGTGGTAAAGCCGATGCATGAGCAGTTTATTGAACCTTCGAAAAAATATGCGGATATTATTTTACCTGAAGGTGGCGAAAATGAAGTGGCCATTGATCTTTTATGTACGAAGATTCAAAGTATTATTGAGCAGCGCAGCCAAACTACATCCTTTGCTGTAAAAAACACAACCCAGTGTGCAAAACGCTAACACGGGGTTGTGTTTTTTTAGTTGATCGGTAACACGCAAACTGCTTCGGGTACGTAGTAACTTTCTTCTTTTATAGAAAGTTCCCCGGTTATTTGATTGCGATCAAAAATAATGAGCTGATCACTTTCTTGATGAGCGACGAATAGGAGATCTTCTTGCGGGGATAATGCAAAATCTCGAGGAATGTTGCCAGCTGAATCATAATGAGTTTGTGTAGTTACCGTTCCAGACTCATCTAATGTCAGGTGAATAAGTTTATTAGCTCCTCTAATTGATAAATAAAGATGTTTTCCATCTTTAGTTATTTTAATAGCAGCGCCATTACTTTCTGGGGCAATTTGTGGGGGATTAAATAAGGTGATAGTCTCGGTGAGTGATAAGGTATGATGAGATTCATCCCATAAATAGATTAGTAAATCATTACTCAGCTCACTTAACACGTAAAGGATAGGTTGTGTTGGGTGCCATACTGCATGTCTAGGCCCCGATCCTTTAGGTGCAGAAAATGAGGTGATGTGTTGTAACCTATCGTTAGTTGCAGAAAGAAGATGCAATTGATCACTTCCTAAATCACAAACTAAATAATAAGGACAATTGGGAACAGGAATCATAAAATGTGGACGAGACTGTGTTTGTACAGGATGCGTGCTAGATCCTTCAATGACTAAAGTATCTTGTAAATGTAATATGTGATCTTTTATCTGATAGCGTGCGATGACTCCAGTATGATAATTGTCCCGACCACTGCGACCACGAGCCAATTGTTCTGACTTCGTTGGGCGCCCTGGCTTCCGTTTTGGTAGCGGAGATGTGCCTTCGAAAATGATAGGCGCACGAGCTTCGACGAACT
>JASLFJ010000041.1 GCA_030150665.1 Enterococcaceae bacterium | reverse complement strand
ATATTTTGATCAATTTGATAATCAAAAGTTATGGGAAAAATTAAATCATTTAGATGCTAAAGCAGCTAATCTTATTCATCCGAATAATCGAAAAAGAGTACTTCGTGCCTTAGAAGTTTTAGAACTGACAGGAACAAGTATTACCGATCAAGTGCCAAAACAATTACTGTATGACGTTTTTTGGATTGGCTTAACGACTGATCGTTTAACACTATATGAGCGTATTAATGATCGTGTTGATCTTATGGTGCAACAAGGGTTAATAGAAGAAGCTGCATATGTATATGAATCTATGCCTTGTCATGCAAGTCAAGGTATTGGATATAAAGAATTATTTCCTTATTTTCAAAACCAACAAACCTTAAATACATGTATTGAAAAAATAAAACAAAATTCTAGACGTTATGCTAAGCGACAGCTAACTTGGTTTCGAAATCAAGTCCCGCATATTCATTGGTATGATATAAATATACCTGCACAAAAACAACAATTAAATAAAGCATTATTACAGTGGATAAAATCATAATTTTATGAATACATTGAGCAAAGGAGCACGTTTATTATGTGGGCTAAACAGTATCCAAAACAATTACAAAATATATTAAACAAAGTAGAGCAACAGATACAACCGCAAATCAGTCATATAGAAACCATAGCTTTAATGAATCAAAAAAAAGTCCTCGATGCCTTTAAAAAACATCAAATTTCTGAATCTTCATTTGCCCAGTCTACAGGGTATGGTTATAATGATACAGGACGAGAGCAACTAGAAAAAGTTTATGCCTCAGTATTTGGTGGTGAAGACGCTTTAGTACGTCCCCAACTTATTTCAGGGACCCATGCCATTGCTACAGCACTTTATGCCCTATTATCTCCTGGGGAAGAATTAATTTATGCTACAGGAACCCCATATGATACCTTATTAGATATTATTGGTATTCAAGGCAATCAAAAAAATTCATTAATCAATCAAGGTATTTTTTATCAAGAAGTCCCTCTGAAAAACCATCAAGAAATTGATATTGATAGTTTAATCCATCAAATTTCCAAAAAAACAAAAGTTGTAGCTTTTCAAAGATCTTGTGGTTATACATCCCGCCCAGCATTTTCTATTGATACATTGCAAACGGTGATACAACATGTAAAGCAGCAGTTCCCCCACGTTATTATCTTTGTAGATAATTGTTATGGAGAATTTGTGGAGACAAAAGAACCTTTAGATGTTGGTGCAGATTTAATAGCAGGCTCACTGATTAAAAATCCAGGAGGTGGCTTAGCTGAAACAGGAGGATATATTGTGGGACAAACATCTTTAATTTCCGATTGTGCCGATCAACTGATTGCACCGGGCATTGGTAAAGAAGCAGGAGCCATGTTAGGTGTTACCCGTTCATTTTTACAAGGATTTTTTTTAGCCCCTCATGTTACAAGTCAAGCTGTTAAAGGAGCTATATTTTCTGCAGCATTATTTGAACAATTAAATATCAAAACAGATCCTGCATGGGATAATATAAGAACAGATATTATTCAAAGAATTCATTTTCCTGATCAAGCACAAATGATTCGTTTTTGTGAAGTCATTCAATCAGTATCTCCTGTAGATGCTCATGTTGTTCCAGTTCCGTGGATGATGCCAGGCTATGATGATCCTGTAATTATAGCATCTGGTAGTTTTATTCAAGGTTCTAGTATTGAATTGAGTGCAGATGGACCTATAAGACCTCCTTATACAGTATTTTTACAAGGTGGTTTAACTTATGAACATGTTAAATTAGCTATTACTGAAGCAATTTATCAACTTTATTTTTTAAAGGAGCATGAAAATGGATAAATCTTTAAATTATCCTATAGATCCAGATTGGTCTATTGAAGAATTATGTACAGTTATTGATACATGGACTTTAGTTGAACAAGCCTATCAAAGTGATATTTTATTGTCTGATTGGAAAGCAATGTACCGCGCATTTAAACAAGTTATCCCTTCAAAAAGTGAGGAAAAAAAATTTGATGCTATAATGAAAGAGCAAACAGGTTATTCATTATATCGTGTAACTCAAGCTGCTAAAGAAGCTGATCAAAATAGAAAAGAATCTATTCAAATGCTGAAATGATTGTACTAGATATCTATACATGATATTTATTAACGATAAGGAGATTTCATATGTCAAAATCAGTTCAAATACCTTCAACAATGCAACTTTTTTCTTTACACCCAGATCAGGAATTATCCAATAGAGTCGCTAAATATTTAAATCTTCCTTTAAGTGAATATACCTTAACACATTTTAGTGATGGTGAAATTCAAGTGCAAATCAATGAAAGTGTTCGTGGAAAAGATGTATTTTTAATTCATACAATGAGTGATTCGGTCAATGATGCTTTAATGGAATTGTTAATTACTATTGATGCATTAAAAAGAGGTAGCGCACACTCTATTTACGTAGTTCTTACATATTACCCTTATGCTAGGCAAGATCGAAAATCAAAAAGCAGAGAACCTGTAAGTGCCAAGTTAGTAGCAAATTTAATTAAAGAAGCAGGGGCAGATCATTTAATTTTATTAGATATTCATGAAGTACAATTACAAGGTTTTTTTGATATACCTGTAGATCATCTAGATACAATTCCCTTATTTGCTACTTATTATCGAGCATTACAATTTTATGGAGATGATTTTGTAGTAGTAGCCCCATCGCATAGTGGCACTGCTAGAGCTTATCGCTTAGCACAATATTTAGATACAGCAATTGCTATTATTGATACTCAAGAACATACGGATCAATCAGTCATTGGTGATGTTGTTGGTAAACGATGTATCTTAGTCGATGATTTAATTGATACAGGGTATACTTATTTCAATGCTGCAAATATTTTACATGAAGCGGGTGCTAAAAAAATATATGGTTGTGCATCACATGGTGTTTTTTCTCCATCTGCTCAACACTACCTTGATCGTAGTTATATTACATCATTATGCATGACAGATTCAATTGATTGGCAAGATCGTATTTCAAGCGATAAAATCGTTTATTTATCCATTGATCAATACATTGCAAAAGCGATTTCAACAATTTATCAAGATAGAGCACTCCATCCTTGGGTAGATCACCTTGATCATTTACTTATTTAATGGCTATATTACTCCCTAACCATCATTTTGTTAGGGAGTCTTTTATCAGATGTATTAGAGATCAGTATCATTTTTTAAGAGAGGATGAACATTTTGAGTATTTATTTAGATCATTGTGCAACTACACCCATACTAGATGATGTGTTAAAAACCTATCAAGTCGTTTCACAAAAATATTATGGGAATCCATCAAGTATTCATACACAAGGAGAACAAGCACATATATTATTAGAAAAAGCACGTCAGCAGCTAGCTGAATTATTTCACATCTCTTCCCAAGAACTTTATTTTACAAGTGGAGGTACTGAATCAAATAACTGGGTGATTAAAGGAACTGCACTGGAAAAAAGAACATTTGGCAATCATATGATTATTTCCTCGATTGAACATGCTTCCGTTAAAAAAACGGTTGAGCAATTAAAACAATTAGGATGGGAAATTGATTATATTCCAGTAGATAAACAAGGATTTATTCAAATGGATCAATTAAGCGCTCTTATTCGACCTGAGACAGTATTAGTTTCTGTGATGGCTGTAAATAATGAAGTGGGAAGCATTCAACCTATTTTAGAATTAAGTAATTTATTACAAAACTTTCCGCAAATTCATCTGCATGTTGATGCTGTGCAAGCGCTTGGTAAAATTCCTATGAAACAGTGGTTTCATCCTCGTGTTGATTTTTTTACAGGATCTGCGCATAAAGTACATGGCCCTAAAGGAAGTGGACTGCTTTATTGGAAACACGGTAAAAAATTAGCTCCACTTATTACCGGAGGTGGACAAGAGTTCGGCTACCGAAGTGGTACAGAACATGTGGCAGGACATGTGGCAGCTGCTAAAGCTTATCGAATGACAATGGAGCAACAAGAAGAAAGTACTAAAAAAGTAGCACAATTGAAAAAACAGTGTATGGAACATCTCAAACAGTATCCTAACATCTCGATTTTTAGTCCTGAACACTTCAATTATAGTCCTTATATTTTATGTTTTGGTATTCAGGGTATTAAAGGCGAAGTTATCGTTCGTGCATTTAATCAAAAAAATATTGCATTATCGACAACTAGCGCATGTTCTTCGAAAAAGAAAAAACATATGAATACTTTAGCGGCTATGGGATATATAGAAAAAGAAGCAGAGACAGCGGTTCGATTAAGCATGAGTATGATGACAACAGAATATGACATTCATCAGTTTTTAAAGACGTTAGATCAAATTATTCAAGAACTGAATATAAAGAAATAATAGGAGGATAAGGATGAGTACATCTTATAAATATAGTGAAGTATTAATTCGCTATGGAGAATTATCAACAAAGAAAAAAAATAGAAAACAATTTACACAACAACTCGCTGAAAATATGCGCCGTGTTCTTCATGATTATCCAAATATTAAAATATATGCACACCGTGATCGAATGAATTTAGCATTAAATGGAACAGACTATGAAGTAGTTAAAGATAAAATAGCACAAGTATTTGGCATACAAAGCTTTTCTCCCGTATTGAAGGTACCTTTAAATATTGATGCGTTAATGGAAGGAGCAGCCCAACTTTTTGCTTTTGTGGATCAACCTATGACCTTTAAAATTAATGCTAGACGTGCCTATCGAGATTTTCCTTGGGATACACCAATGATTAATAAAGAGCTAGGTGCTTTTTTATTAAAGCAATATCCTCAACTCACAGTATCTGTAAAACATCCTGAGATAGAGTTAAAAGTTGAAGTGCGACACGAAGGCATTTACTTATCTTATGAAACATGTCAAGGAAAAGGAGGACTTCCTGTAGGTACAAGTGGTAAGGGAATGTTGATGTTATCTGGTGGCATTGATTCTCCAGTTGCTGGATATTTAGCGATGAAGCGAGGTATTCGTTTATATGCGGTACATTTTCACAGTCCTCCTTACACTAGCGAACAAGCATTATATAAAGCAAAGCAATTAGCTGAAAAATTAACACTTTACGGTGGAGATCTTTTATTTATTACCGTTCCATTTACACATATTCAAGAACAAATTAAACAACACATCCCTTCCAGTTATTTAATGACAATTACAAGACGAATGATGTTACGCATCACAGATCAATTACGCGAAAAATATGGTGCTCTTGCAATTATTAATGGAGAATCTTTAGGACAAGTTGCATCGCAAACAATGCATAGTATGTATGCAATTAATGAGGTGACATCAACTCCTGTTTTAAGGCCACTGATTACTATGGATAAAACAGAAATTATTAAAATTGCAGAAACCATTGATACTTTTCATTTATCCATTCAACCTTATGAAGACTGTTGTACTATTTTTACTCCTCCACAGCCGAAAACAAAACCACAACTAGATCGTGTCCTTAGTTATGAAACAGCTTTAAATGTAGATCAACTTGTTGAAGAAGCCGTTCAACAAAGTATAGAACATATGATTCATTTAGGTGATAAATTTAATGATCATCAAACTTTATTAGAAAGAGAATTTGAAGAGCTATTGTAATAGTTCATGATGATGTAAAGGAGTACTTATGAATAAAAAAGAAATAATTAATAATATAATATGGTTTATTGGCATTGTTATTTTTGTTGTATTGATTAGAACTTTTCTATTTAGTCCTGTTATCGTATCAGGACATTCTATGGATCCCACGCTTCAAGACCGAGAACGGGTCATTGCTTTAAAAACAGCAAAAATTAATCGTTTTGATATCGTTACATTTCCTGCTCCTGATGTTGAAAAAACAAATTATATTAAACGGGTCATTGGCCTTCCTGGAGATGAGGTTACTTATAAAGATGATCAATTATATATTAATGGAGAGCCTTATGATGAACCTTATTTAGATGAGTTTAAATCCCAACTACCTCAAGGTGCGTTACTTACTCCAGATTTTAGTTATAAAGTGCCTAAAGATACTTACTTTGTAATGGGAGATAATCGTCTACATTCAAAAGATAGTAGAATGGTAGGACCTATAGATATAGAAGCGATTTCTGGAAATGTTAAATTTTCTTTTTGGCCACCAAGTAAATTTGGTACTATCAAATAGTTTATGATGATGTATAGAAAAAGAGGGGTTGACTATGAAATGGCGTAAAAAAGCAACACAGATAAAACAAAATACACAAAAAGGCCATATCCCAACACGTTTAAACATTTTATTTTTTATTGTTTTTATTTTGTTTGTTGCATTAATTGTTCAACTATCTTATTTGCAGCTAATGAAAAAAGATTTATTTATTTCAAAAATTGAAGCTACTCAAAAAAAGATCATTGAAGGATCTACTCCTAGAGGTATGATTTATGATGCTTCTGGAGAGGTTTTAGTAGGAAATGAACCTAATCAAGCTATTTTATTTACAAAAAAACCGGGTATGAGTGCAGAAGAGATGTTAACAACATCTTATATGATTCAATCACTCATTGATGTGCCGCAAGGTAATTTAACAGAACGTGATAAAAAGGATTTTTATTTAGCAAATTCTGAACATTTAAAAGCATTACAAGCCACTTTAACAGAACAAGATAAAAAAGATGAGAAAGGACAAGAGCGTTCAGAATCAGAACTTTATCAAATATTATTAGACAGAGTTCCTGATGATGCGTTAAATTTTGATGAAGCTAGTTTACAGGCAGCCTCTATTTTTAAAAAAATTAATAGTGCTTATGCAATGACTCCTGTATTTATTAAAAATAGAGATGTTACTGATGAAGAAATTGCCATTATTGGGGAAAATATTAATCAAATTCCAGGAATTTCAACAGGATTGGACTGGGAACGAAGTTATCCTCAAGGGGATTTTTTAAAAACTATTTTAGGAACGATTACAGATGAACAAGCAGGTCTTCCTGCAGAATACTTAGATACCTATTTAGCACAAGGTTATGCTAGAAATGATCGTGTCGGTAATAGTTATTTAGAAAAAATGTATGAACCTGTCTTAAGAGGTACAAAATCTCAATCAGAAGTTATTTTAGATAAAGGCCAAAATATTATTCATCAAGAAGAAATTTATCCTGGAGAAAAAGGGAAAAATCTTGTGTTAACGATTAATCAAAAATTTCAAGAAGAAGTTCAAGATATTTTAAATCGAAACTACCAACAGTTAATCGGTAGTGGTAAAGCAGAGTATTCTCCAGGAGCTTATGCTGTTGTTTTAAATCCTAAAAATGGCGATATTTTAGCAATGGCAGGTATTGAACATGATGTATTGACCGGTGAACAGTCTGAAGATCCTTTAGGAACCATTAACAAAGCTTTTGTGCCTGGATCAGCGATTAAAGGCGCTACTATCATGGCAGGATTTGAACATCAGATTTTACAAGGCAATGATGTTCTCATTGATGAACCTATTCAACTCAGTCAAAGTGCGGTTAAACGTTCTTTATTTAATGCCTATGATCAAGTGCCTATTGATGCAGTTCAAGCATTAGCACTTTCTTCTAATGTATATATGATGAAAATTGCTTTAGGTATTTTAGGAGTCACCTATAAACCGGGAATGACACTACCTATTGATACCCAAGCATTTGATACGTTAAGATCTACATATGAACAGTTTGGATTAGGAACGAGTACAGGTATTGATCTGCCAGGTGAGTCTACTGGACTTGTATCGAAAAATTATTTAGATAAAAAAGGGAATATTAAAAGTGGTGTTATGGCAAACTTTCTTGATTTATCTTACGGAAATTTTGACACATATACACCAATGCAACTAGCTCAGTATGTTTCAACGATTGCAAATGATGGAATACGCGTGGCCCCTCATATTGTAGAAGGAGTATATCAATCGACAGAAACAGGAGCATTAGGGGCTTTAGATTATAAAATTGAACCTAAGGTGCTAAATCAAATTGATCAACCTGAAGCAATTGATATTATTCAGCAAGGATTTTATGAAGTCGTTAACGGTACTGACGCTCGACGGACAGGAA
>JASLFJ010000012.1 GCA_030150665.1 Enterococcaceae bacterium | reverse complement strand
TGGCTCCCTTGCCACATTTTCTAACACAGTAGTCCCTTTAGCTGTTGTTGCAGCCATTAAAATATTTTGTGTTGCACCTACACTTGGAAAATCTAAATAAATATGTGCCGCACGAAGACCTCCTTCTGAAGCTGTAGCTCCAGAAGGAGGTCTTCGTGCGGCACATATTTATTTAGATTTTCCAAGTGTAGGTGCAACACAAAATATTTTAATGGCTGCAACAACAGCTAAAGGGACTACTGTGTTAGAAAATGTGGCAAGGGAGCCAGAAATTGTTGACTTAGTTAATTTACTGAATAAAATGGGAGCTAAAATTTCTGGTGCTGGAACAGAAACTTTACGTATTGAAGGGGTACCTTATTTAGTTGGAGCTGAACACGTCATTGTACAAGACCGGATTGAAGCAGGTACATTTATGATTGCTGCTGCAATTACAGAAGGAAATGTGCTTATTAAAGATGCCATTATTGAGCATAATCGTCCCTTAATTTCTAAACTGAAAGAAATGGGTGTTACGGTAATTGAAGAAACAGATGGCATTCGTGTGATAGGTCCTAAAGTATTACGACCTACAGATATTAAAACATTACCTTATCCAGGTTTTCCAACAGATATGCAAGCACAGATGACCATTGCGCAATTAATTGCACAAGGAACTAGTTTTGTAACAGAAACAGTCTTTGAAAATCGATTCCAACATTTACATGAGTTATTAAAAATGGGTGCCAAATTTCAAATTGAAGGAAATGTGGCTCGACTTGAAGGGACGCAAGCATTTTATGGTAATGAAGTGAGTGCTACAGATTTAAGAGCTGCAGCAGCACTTATTTTAATGGGACTTTATGCACAAGGCGAGACTAAAGTTACCCACTTAGAATATTTAGATCGTGGTTATTATGAATTTCATAAAAAGTTAGAACAATTAGGAGCTGTGATTGCTCGTTGTTCAGATGCACAAATCGCTAAGAGTATATCTGAAACAGCAGTGAACAATTACTCAAGTGTTTCTTAAAGGAGGCACTAACATGGAAATAGAAGTTACAGAATATAGACGACGCAAGTTATTAACCATTTTGCTGGTTATTGCCTTATGTTTTTTATTTTTTGTTATAGGCATGATTATAGGGTATAGTAAAATTGGTAAAGGCTCTTGGCTTGATGTATTTCATTGGCAAACATGGCACCATATTTTTTCTTATTTTAGAACATGAAACATTAATCTTTAATGATTAATGTTTTTTTCATAAGTAGTGAGGTGAGTATGTGAAAAAAAGCTACATTCGTATGATTCGTTGGTATCAAAAATACCTATCTCCTGCCTTAGGAAATAATTGTCGATATTATCCTAGTTGCTCTCAATATATGATTGATGCTGTAAATACACATGGTCTTAGTAAAGGTATTCTCATGGGAAGTGCTAGAATTTGTCGGTGTCATCCATTTGTTCCAGGTGGGATTGATTATGTACCACCTTATGTCACATTAAAACGAAATTCAGATGAAACATATCAAGGACCGTATCTTTATCCAGTCATGGAGCATCCTCAGTTTTATTCAGAAATTTCTTTAAAAGACGTACAAAATAATCCGCGTTTAGCAACGTATAAAACTTATCCTGAGCAGGAAAAGGATTATATTGAATTTGGTCTAGCGCATCATAATGTTTATGCATATCAATATTGGAACCGAACACTGATTTATGGAGTTTTAGAAAAAAAAGAGGAACATCAAATTTTGATTACCCCTCAGTCTTTTATTTTTGATGAAACATTAAAAGATAGTCATCATGATTTTGAAATTTTTTGTATTCAAATTATCAATCATTTAAAAAAAATACCAGAGCTACAAATTTATTGTGATCATGAGACGTTTTCTAAATATTTACGAATGCAAGAAGATGTGATAGCATGTGAACAATATTATATATTTAACTCAAATATATAATTAATTTATTGGAGGCGATAAGCAATGTTACATTTAGCAACCGTTGGAACAAATTGGATTACAGAGCAATTCATTGAAGCAGCGCATTTAACACATAAGTATCAATTGAGTGCTGTATACTCTAGGAATTTAGCTACAGCCCAAGAATTTTCAAAGAAGTTTTCAGATCATGTTGCTTGCTTTGATCATTATCCGACTATGTTAGAAGAGGAGTCTATTGATGTTATATATATTGCGTCACCAAATAGCTTACACTTCTTGCAAGCTAAAGCTGCTATTGAGGCAGGAAAGCATGTCATTATTGAAAAACCTGCATGTTCTAATATCAAACAGTGGAATGAGCTCAGGGCTCTTGCTGAAAAATATCATGTAGGTATCTTTGAAGCAGCAAGAAATATTCATGAATATAATTTTCAAGTATTAAAGGAATCTTTACCATTAATTGGAGATATTCTAGGTGCTAATTTTACATTCATGAAATATTCTTCGCGATATGATCAAGTGTTAGATGGCTATGTTCCTAATGTGTTTTCTCTTGATTTTTCAGGAGGAGCATTGATGGATTTAGGTATTTATTTATTATATGCTTCTTTTGATTTGTTTGGTGTGCCTTGTTTAGGTGTATATCATGCGCAAAAAATTGTTACAGGTGTTGATGGTATAGGCAATATTGAGCTTACTTATCCTAATTTTCAAGTTCAATTAGCGACTGGGAAAATTGCAGATAGTTTTTTACCATCAGAAATTTATGGAACAAAAGGGACATTAAGATTAAATGGTATTGCAGATATTGAAACGCTGACTTATTATGATCGTGATGCAGATGAAGTAAGATCTTTACCAGTTAAAACTTTAGGAAATCCAATGTTAGATGAAGCAGAAGCATTTGCTGAGGTGATACTTCATTTTGATTTAGAGACATCTCAAAAGAAATATCACTTATGGCTTAACTTAGCGACTGAGGTACATCAATGGCTTACAGATTTAAGGAAAGGAGCAGGAATTCTATTCCCAGAAGATCATGATGAATGATAAAAAAACTCAAGATTTATTCGATACTTTTCCAGATCTATGGCAACCGTTATTACAAAAAGAAGCATTAACAACACCTACGGATATTCAAACACAAGTTTACCGTGCTTTTTTACAATCTGATCATCAAGATTTAATGATTACAGCACCTACGGGTTCTGGAAAAACATTAGCTTATTTATGGCAAGTGCTTCCTACTATTCAAACTCAATCAGGATTACAAGTGGTTATCTTTGCTCCCTCTCAAGAACTTGTGATGCAAATTACTGAAGTAGCTAAACAGTGGGCAGCACCTTTAGGTATTAAAGTACAATCTATTATTGGTAATGCCAACAAAAAACGACAGGTAGAACGTTTAAAGAAAAAGCCAGAAGTTATTGTTGCCACATTAGGTCGTTTTATTGAACTGACGCGAGAACGTAAGATAAAACTCCATCAAACTCAATATGTGATCTTTGATGAAGCAGATCAATTTTTCACAGTAAAAAGACATCATAAAATTGTTGAACAGGGACTTAAATTATTTCCAAAGCACGTTACCTATTGGTTTGTATCTGCAACATTAAATGCATTTAATGATCAATTAGTGCGTTATTTACCAGATATTAAACCAGAACGTGTAACTAGTGAACATCAAATGAATGATTATGTATCCCACTATTATTTAGTCGTTGATGCTAGAAAAAAAATACAAATATTAGAGAAGTTAGCTAATGTGTCTAATATGCATGCATTAGTATTTATTGCACAGAAAAATAGTTTACAACGTGTTCATGAGCAATTAATACATAAACAAGTACTTCATGGTATATTAGATTCAGAACAATCAAAACAAACGAGACAACAGAATTTAAAAGCTTTTAAACAACATCAGTTACCATTACTACTAACTACTGATATTGCCTCTAGAGGTTTAGATATTCCTGAATTATCTTACGTAATACAGTATGAACCAACGTATCAAGAAACAACCTTTCTACATCGTATCGGTCGTGTTGGGCGAATGAATACTCAAGGTAGTACGATTACTTTATTATCAGAACATGAAGTGAATGAGTATATTGCTTGGACAAAACAACAAAATATAAGCCTTAAAGAAATTTATTTATACCGAGGATCATTAACAGAAACACGTTTGTAATATATGAAAATAAAAAAACGTTTACAACATCATAAAAAATGTGTACAATGAAGAAAAGATTGCTTTAACTGTTTATCTAGCATAACGGTTAAAAAGAAAGGAAGATTTATATGGCGAAAAAAACAATTATGTTAGTATGTTCTGCCGGAATGAGTACTAGTTTATTAGTAACAAAAATGCAAAAGGCTGCAGAAGAACAAGGCATTGATGCAGAAATTTTTGCAGTGGCAACTTCTGATTTTGAAAAAAATTTAGAGGAAAAAGATTTAGATGTTGTTTTATTAGGACCACAAGTTCGTTTTATGAAAGGTCAATTTGAAGAAAAAACAGCAGAGAAAAATATTCCACTGGAAGTTATTAATATGGCAGATTATGGTATGATGAATGGAGCTAATGTATTAAAACAGGCGTTAACACTAATAGAAGCTTAGGGAGTTTAAGTTGATGGAAGAACAATACTTAGAAGCAATTATGGGACTGATTATGCATTCTGGAAATGCAAAAAGTGATGCAATGGAAGCTATTTATGCTGCAAAATCTGGTGATTTTCAATTAGCAGAAGAAAAAATGAAGTTAGCAGAGGAATCTCTTGTGTTA
>JASLFJ010000009.1 GCA_030150665.1 Enterococcaceae bacterium | reverse complement strand
TCCTGAAATATTAGCAGAAGCTTCAATGACATCGCGTGTTGTTCCAGCAATATCGGTAACAATCGCTTTTTCTTCTTGAAGTAAATAGTTTAATAAGCTTGATTTGCCAACATTAGGTCTTCCTAAAATGACTAAATCAATGCCTTCTCGAAGCAATTGGCCTTGATGCGCTGTTTTTAATAAAAAGTCTAAAGACTCTTTGACTTGTGTTGCATGATCTTCAATATGTTTTACGGTCATCTCTTCAACATCTTCATATTCTGGATAATCAATACTGACTTCAACTTGAGCTAAAACATTTAAGATCATTTGGCGTAATTCATTAATTTTATGAGATAAACGACCTTCCAACTGTTGAATAGCTAGCTGCTGAGCCTGATCTGTTTTAGAGCGAATAAGATCCATAATGGCCTCAGCCTGTGATAAATCAATACGACCGTGTAAAAAGGCACGTTTTGTAAATTCTCCAGGTTCTGCAAGACGTGCTCCTTGTCTTAAAATCAGTTGTAATACTTGTTGCGTTACAAAAAAACCACCATGACAATTAATCTCAACTACATCTTCACGTGTAAATGTTTTAGGTGCACGCATCACACTGACAAGGACCTCATCATACTGCTGTTGTGTTTTAGGATCGATCAGTAATCCGTAATGGATCGTATGACTGGGTACTTCTTGTAAGGAGATCTTTCCTTGATAGATTTGATCTACCAATTGAATGGCTTGATCTCCACTAACACGTACAATGCCTATAGCTCCTTCTCCAGGAGGTGTAGCAATCGCTGCAATTGTATCAAACTCTTTAACTTCCATAATATCACCCACTCTTTCATTCGATAAAAAAAGTGCATCTTCACCGAAAAAATCGATGAATGTGCACTTTCACTGCCTGTTCATATCAATATTATATCATAAATTTATATCATGAGGCGAACAATCATAAATCTTTAGCCACGTGATTTAATAGGAATCGTAATAAACTGATCATCTGCTTCTGGATAATCAAAGACAACTGGCTCTGTTTCTTGTTTTAATGTATCATCAAGAACTACTTTAGCAATTTGATGATTATCATAAGAATTGTAGTAATATGTACGACTTGTTGTGCACATACTTCCTGCATAAAGAGAATAATCTGGAGCCCCTTCAGGATTGATCACAATCCCTTTTGGAATACGCACTGTATCTAAAATATGATACGCATTACGTACACCTTCTGCTTCATTTTTTGCAGGTACAATATGTTCTTTAAAAAATGCAGCACGGATAAAGCGCTCTGGGGGTGTATACCCTCCAGGAAGTCCTAATGTTCCTGTCCCTTGTGAAAATGGTGTTGCTTCAAAATCACCAAATTTTACAGGTGCATATTGCTGAGGACGAGTATTTAAGTAATTTCTTAAATTATTAATATGCCACTCTAAAAGAGGTGTATTTGTCATAACCCCTACTGGATTTTCTTTAATACGAAGCGTCGCTTCTGTAGGCTCAATAACAACACATCTACCTTGATCATCACTGACAATCCAATGTAGTGGTGTAATAATATTCAGTTCAGGAACAGGAGCTTCAATTAAAACAATATTTGGAAGCAATTGTTCTAATTCTTCAATAGAACGAATATTTCCTAAAATCCATAAAATCATCTCATGAGGAGCTAAATTTTGTTTTGCAGGATGTGTCTCTTTTTGATATACTGCATCTCCTGGTAAATATAACTCTGCAGCTGCAATTCCGTGCTCATTAACACCATCGGCTACAAAATAAGTTTCTCCCATCTTACGACCTGCACCAATAAAAGGATGCATCACTTGATGTGTGACCGAATGATCAACAGAAGAGGTCCATGAATACCCTTTAGGAATATAAACAGGAGCTGGGTCTAATGGATATGAAAAATCCATTGTTCTAGATAATAAATAATCTCCTGCAGTTGTTTTTGTATAAATACTTGTACACATGAGCCGTTCATCCTTTCTTTATTTCCATTTATGTATATCCTTTATCTTTCAATAAACCTTAATCAGCAAGTTCTAATTCATGAAGTGCTTGATTATTATTTAACCGTGATACATTTTGTAAATAATTTTTTTGTAACACACTCATTGAAACACGAAGCAGTGCTGTTGATATGACTGCAATGACTAATAAAATAACAATACTTTTAATATACATCCCTGTGCCAATACCTCCAGAGATTGCATTTCTAAATGCATAAACTGAATAAGACATTGGTAAATATGGATGAATCAGCCCAAAAAATCGTGGTTGAATTTGTGGTGGGAAGGTCCCTCCTGCTCCTCCTAATTGAAGAACGAGTAAAATCATAGCCACAAAACGCCCTGGATTATCAAATGTCATTGCTAAAAACATGACAATGGCCATATAACACCATGCAGCAGAAAATGCTGTTAAGTAATATTGTCCCAAATTATCTACTGGAAGTCCAATCAGAAGCATAATCGTTGCTTGTAAAAAGGCCATCATACTAGAAACCGCAAATCCCATTACTACTTTACTAAGCCACCAAGCACCACTAGGTTGCCCTTGCATGGAGACTCTACGAATCGGATAAATAAAGTTAAACAGCATACATCCTACAAATAAAGCTAGCGACATAATATAAGGAGACAGTGCTTCACCGTAGTTAGAGACAACGCTGTACTGCTTTTGTTTTAAAGTCACAGGATCTGCAAATTGATCAATTGTTTTTTTCGTTAACTTAACATTAGATGCTTCACTTGCTCCTGAACCTAGTGCAG
Organism: Enterococcaceae bacterium; assembly: GCA_030150665.1. Classification (GTDB taxonomy): domain Bacteria; phylum Bacillota; class Bacilli; order Lactobacillales; family Catellicoccaceae; genus JASLFJ01. The sequence goes on along the minus strand of JASLFJ010000009.1, from coordinate 4,213 downwards.
AAGATAACTCTTTAGCCCCTGCATTTAAAGCATCAATACCTGTCATAACTGATGGTGAATTAGAGACAAGCTCATTAAGCCCTTTTTCTAATTCATGAGTGCCTTGGTTTAATTGTGTGACACCACTTGTTAACTCTGGTAATTTCCCTTGCATCTCTTTAAGTCCTGCAGATAACTGCTGACTTCCTTGAGCTAGTGCATCAACATCTTTAAAGACCATCGGTAACGCAAGGGAGGCTTTTCTTAAATCAACACTCGTCTCCGCTAAGCCTTGTGATAAGTTATTCGCATGATTTGCACCAGGAAATTGTTGCATTACTTGATTTAAATCACCAATACCTGATTGAATACTTGAAATTGCAAGACGCATCTCACCAGAAGCATTGGCCATGCCATTAGCAATAGATTCAGATTGTTGTGCATGTTGTGCAAGATCTGCACTCCACTGACTGAGTGTATTTAAATCTGCCTCTACTAACGCTAAATCTTGATTGACTTGTTGTTGAATAAATTCAAGCTGTCTTTGAAGCGCATCTTGCATCGCTTCTGCAATATCGCCAACAAGGCTTGGATGTTCATTTGGATTAATTTGATTTTTTCTTAAAATTTGACGAATCGTACTATTAAATGTCTGATCCACATAATGAATATTATTCGCTACGTTACTTAAATTTTGACTTGATTTATTGGCTAAATCAGCAACAAGGGCTGCTTCTTGTCCTAAACCACGAAGTTCTCCTGCATTGGTGATTAGCTGTGTTAAATTTGTTTGAATATGTTCTAATTCAGCAATTAAATCTCTTTGTGTCTGTGCGCTTAGATTTGATTCAAATAAGTTTAAAGCGATCGATAACTCTTGAGCTCCGTTAGATAGCTGCAACAGACCAGCATCAATCATACCTAGCTGAAGCTGTAGCGGATGAAGTCCTTGATCTACTTTAACTAATGCACTACTTAACTGATTCGCACCAGAAGATAACTGATTGACTCCACTGACTAAAGGTCCAATACTTCCAGCAAGTTCACCAGTACCATCTGCTAATTTCTTAGCACCCCCATCAGCTTCACTCACACCATCTGTATATTTTTTAAGTCCCTGTTGTAACTCTGTCGTTCCATCAGATAGCTGTTTTGATCCAGAAGCTGCTTCTCCAACACCTGCGATTAACTTTTTCCCTGCCTCAGCTACTGCTGTTGTGTATGCTTCGACTACTTGGGTTCTGACTTGGTCTTCAAGAGCAGTTGCAGCAATACTAGAAATTGTTTCTGCAATATAATTAAGAGAGCCATTTGTTGTATAGATAATCTCCATCTGTTTTGGTTCAGCTTGAATCACACTGGCTGCATTTTTAGAAAAATCACTAGGAATACTTACAACCATATAGTAATCTAAATCTTTAAGTCCTTCCTCAGCCTGACTTTTTGTTACAAAATGCCAATCTAGTTGATGATTTTTCTTTAAATTATCAATGACTTGATCCCCAATATTTAATTCTTGTCCCATTAAACTCACTGGTTGATCTTCATTCACAACAGCAACCGGTAAGTGCTTAGTTTCCCCATAAGGATCCCATACGGATTTACCAAAAATAGTCGCATAGAGTACGGGAATAAAAGTAATCGCAATCACAGAAATTAACAAAATTTTATTATTCAGCAATAATTTCCATTCTTGTTTGGTCATATTCATAAATTATGACCCACTTTCCTCAATACGATGTTTTTTTCCATAGAAATGATAAAACAGAAATGGTAAAGCAATCGTAATCACAAAACTAACAACAAGTAAACTAATATAAGTTTTAGCTTCATTTTTAGCGAGTGTATCTGGTACAAAAAAGGCTGTAACCATTGCTGCTGCTGATAGTAATAATCCTGCCCCTGCAACAATAATTTTCCCTGCTTGTCCACCTGGAATTTGATAATCTCTTGGCAAATCTTTTTTCTTAAAGATCACAACAAAATAAGCAATAAAGAATAAAAGATAAGCACTCAAATAAATCAATACCGTCAGTGAAATCGCAGTTTGAAATGATACATTCCCACCTGAGCTTCCTGAACCAAATGTTAAAACAGCAGCCCAAATCGTTACGACAATCCCTTGTAAAATCAGTAAAGGAACTGGAACGTCTGCATTGTTTACTTTTTTAAATCGTGTTGGTAGTAGCCCTTTTGTTGCTACAAAAAGAAGTCCTTCTGTAGGACTGACAATCCAAGAACTTACTTGAGCCATGACACCAAAAGAAACGAGACACCCTAACGCAATAACACCCCATGAATTTTTTCCTGGAGAGATTAATACTTGAAGGGCTTGAACGACTCCTTCGTTAGAAGAAATTTGTCCATGAAGCACCATAGAAACAACACTACCTCCAATAGTACTCAGTGCCATTCCCACAATAACTAGGACAATCATAATCATTGGATAATTTTTCTTTGGATTTTCTAAGTCTGTAATATGAGGTGCTGAAGCTTCAACACCCATATAAGCTAACATAAATGAAGTCAGCGCTGCGATATTTTTCTTGTCTGGGAAAAAATGACTTTCTGAAAAATTAGGTGATACAGTATGCCCTGACATAAAATATTTAATCGCTAAAACTAACATAATCAGTACAGGAACTACAATACCGATTGAAAACCCAAGTTTTGCTAGACGAGCTGTTGTTTTTGTTCCTTTAAATTGAAGTAAAGTCAACAACCAGAAAATAACAACAACGGTTAAAAATTTAATGAATGGATTTTTATTCATCTCAGGAATATTTAAAATATCAGACATCGTTCCGATAATAAAATAAATCATCGTCACAAATCCTACTGTAATTTGAAACCACTGAAAGAAAATAGCAGCAAATCCAAATTTTTCTCCTAATGGTTTTCCTACCCAGCTATAAATGCCTCCTTCTTGATATCCTTTAATAGACGCAAGCTCTGCAGAACTCAATGCCACAGGTAAAAACCAAAATAATCCACATAAAAGCAGGAAAAAAATCAAGGTTTTTCCTGATGCAGCAAAAGTTGGATATTCATATACAGTGATAAATAACGATGCTGTCATCGCAAAAAAACCAAATCGAGTTAGTTTTTTTGACGTATCATTTTGACTCATAAACAAACTCCTCTCTATTTATTATTTACTTTTTAACTACTGTATCACGTTAAACTTTATACACACAGCAGAATACAAGCATACTTACTTATTTCATAACACACGTCATGACACTATCAATAATTCAATGATGCTCTTTTTAAATAACATGATTCATGATTATAAAAAAAATAAATGATAAAACAATAAGTAAATATACTTTGATATTATCAAATAATATCTATAACTTCAACTGATTCTATAACTCGAAGTAAAATAACAACATTGATATTTTGAACTACCACTAGGTTAAAGCCGTAATGGATTCCTAAGTACAGCGTTCTACCGAACTCTAATTGATTAGGCAATCCCCGTAGTTCCTACGGTTAGAAGCCTTATGGCTTCATTTTTAAGATTTAAACTTGCGTTAATATCTCGGTCATGATGGGTATGACAATGAGGACACTCCCATTCACGCAATCTAAGATGTTTAACGTCTTTATTTTTATAGCCACAACATGAACAAAGCTGACTCGATGGAAAATTTTTTGCCACGGTTACCACTTGCTTTCCGTACCACTTCGCTTTGTATTCTAACATCCATCTAAATTGTGCCCATGATACTTCACTAATAGCTTTGGCTAGTTTATGATTGTTCAACATATGAGATACTTGCAAATCTTCAATACCGATCACATCGTGGTTTTTGATGATCTCGGTAGAGATTTTATGCAAGTAATCACGTCTAGCATGAGTGATTTTTTCGTGAATACGAGCAACTTTAATACGTTGTTTGTTCCAATTAGAACCACCTTTTTTACGTCTTGATAAAATCCGTTGTGCTTTTACTAATTTTTCTTCTAATTTTCGAAAAAACTTAGGATTAGCGTAGACAGTTCCATCGGAAAGAATAGCAAAATCTTTCAAACCAAGATCTATACCTACAGAAGCATCTGTTTTTTCTAACGGTTGTACTTCTGTTTCTACAAGAATAGATATGAAATATTTCCCACTGGGATTACGTCTCATAGTTGCATTAAGAATACGACCTTCTACTTCACGACTCTTTGCAAAACGAATCCATCCCAGTTTAAGTAATTTGATGTTATGACCATCAATAGCAAT
>JASLFJ010000008.1 GCA_030150665.1 Enterococcaceae bacterium | reverse complement strand
AGGAAGTATTTTACAGTTAAAAGAAGCAGTTTATAATGTTGTTGATTGGAATATGGCAACTGTAGAAGAGGCATTTTTAATGAGTACTTATGTTCCTGCGGTAAGTAGTGGTATTGATGATGTGTGCGGACAAATAGCACCCGGCTATGCTGCAGATTTTACTGTATGGAGTCCTGATCTCACGCTACAAGCGACTTATGTTGACGGTGTATGTCGTTATCAACATATTTAAGTTAGATTGAACAAAAATAAGATATAAAAAAAGACGCATCTTAGGACGCGTCTTTTTTTATTTACGTTTTCGATAAGTGAGTCTGACTACTACTTCACATTTTGCTGTTTGTGGAAACATATCTACAGGTTGTAAGAAATCAACATAATAATATTTGCTTAATGTTGCTAAATCTCTGGCTAGTGTTGATGGATTACATGAAATATAAACTAATTTTTGAACAGGATGTTGACACAAAGTCTTAAGTAACTGTGCATCTAATCCTGTGCGTGGCGGGTCAACGAGTAATGCGTTAGGATGAAATCCTTCTTGAAACCACTTTGGAATTAAACTCTCTGCTTTTCCAGTATAAAAATGTACGTGATTATAACCGAGACGTTTTGCATTATGTTGAGCATTAAGGATAGCTTCTTGTGTAATATCCATACTGCGAATTTCTTGCACTTCGGGTGCACATAACAAGGATAAAATACCAATACCACAATAAGCTTCAATAAGTCGGTCTTCAGGGTGAAGATTAAGTGCATGTTTAGCAAGTTGATAGAGGCGTTCTGTCTGTTCTGTATTTAATTGGAAAAATGCCGGTGCAGATAACTGTACACAAAGGCCTAAGATGCGTTCTTCTAATGTTTCTGTACCGAAACAAATTGTTGTTTTTCTTCCTAAAATTTCATGAGTATGTTTAGGATGGATATTGTGTGCAATAGAGACAATTTCAGGAAAGGTTGTTGTTAATGTTTGGATCAGTGCTTGTTTATGGGGAAGGTTTTCTGTAGATGTTACAAAAACAATTTGTACGTGTTGTGTATGTTTTGCTTGGCGAATGACGATAGTTTTCATGACTCCTGTTTTTTTACGCTCATGATATGCAGAAATAGAGTACTTATTGAGGAGTTGAACAATTTTATTTAAAATGGTCATACTTAATGATTCTTGGACCACACATTCAGAGATGGGAATTAGTTCATGGGAATTAGGTGCAAATAAACCCGCTTGGATTTCTTTTTTATCATTTTCACGGACTTGAAATTGTAATTTATTCCGATAACGATACGGTTCATCCATACCTATAGTCGGTTTAATGGTATATGTATGATATCCTTGCGGTTTGAATTTATGAAGCGATTGTTTGATTAAATCTTGTTTAAACGCTAATTGTTTATCATAGGTGAGGTGTTGTAACTGACAGCCACCACAGCTCATAAATAAAGGACATACAGGAGTTTGTCGGTACGGAGAAGGTTTTATAATATGTAGTAATTTCCCCTCAAAATACGTAGGATATTCTTTAGTAAGTTGGATTTTAACGGTCTCTTGTGGCAAAGCAAAGGGAATAAATACAACTTTTTTATGATAAGCAGCAATACCTTCACCATTAATCCCTAAGCGTTTAATGGTTACTGTCACTGTTTTATTGAGTGATTTTGCAGCATGTTTTTTTGGCAAGCTTTTCTTTTTGTGTGATTGCATTTTTTTTTGCATAACTTCCTCCAACAGATTAAATGATGTAGTGTTATTATGAAATATTTTATCTGAAAGTGCAAGCATTCTTGTTATTGATCATCAAGATCATTGACGGATAGACTTTATCTGTGGCATACTAGTTAAGCAATATAAAATAAATAGATTCAATCACAAAGGGGAGCAATATGCTGAGAATGGATAAGAATATCCTAAACTCTTAGAACCTGTCTCGTTAGTACGAACGAAGGGATTGTGAGCAGTCGAGTAAGATGATCGATTTCTCCTTTGTTATTGGCAAAAAGGAGTTTTTTTTATGTCAAAAACAACATCAAGTACACAGTCACTGAGAATAGGTGTTGAAGGTGCCATTGTTGCTGCACTCGCGATGGTACTATCATTTATTCCGATGCAAATTGGTAGCAGTTTTTCAGTATCTTTAGGAATGATTCCTATGACTCTTTATGCACTAAGAAGAGGCTTTAAAGCAGGGTTTTTTGCTGCTTTTCTTTGGGGCTTACTTCATTTTTTTGGGAATATTTATATTTTAAGTGTAACCCAAGTCATTATTGAATATGTTGTAGCATTTGGTTTTGCAGGCTTTGCAGGCTTTTACGCAGAGCCACTACATAAAGTGTTATTAAAAAATGAAAAGAAAAAGGGCTATAAATATATTTGGGAAGCCAGTTTTATAGGAACCTTTGCTAGATTTTTCTGGCATTTTGTAGCGGGAGTTGTTTTTTGGGGAAGTTATGCTTTATGGGGAATGAGTCCTATTATTTTTTCTTTAGTGATGAACGGTGCTTCTGCACTAGCAACAAGTATTGTTACTGGGATTATTTTAAGTATTTTATTTGCAAAATGGCCAAAATTATTTATGGTGGAAACTCGATAACCATTATTTTAATTTTACTTTTTAACTTCTTTTTGTAGTGTTTATAAATATAATAAAAAACGCTTAGTACTCGTACTAAGCGTTTTTTATATTATATATTAATTTAAGAAGAGAGATATGTGATTCATATCAGATTAAGGTTTTAAGAAGTTAGGGTTTGTGTAGGCAGGATGTGGATATTTGTAGAAGCCTTCATTTGTACTTACTCCTAATTTTCCTTTATCGATAAATTCTGTTTTGATTTTATCTGCAAATGGTTGTAATTGTTTTTCACCCATTTGAATACGGTGAAGTAATACATCATATTGTGTACGCATACCAATAATATCAAGCGTTCCAAATGGACCCATTGGCATCGATGTAGAGATCATCCAGTCTTTATCGATAGTTTGAGGATCAGATACGCCAGTGACCCAAAGATACATTGCACTATCTAAAAATGGCATAAGTAGTGAGTTAAGAACATATCCAGGTTGTTCTTTATTGAGGCGAATCGGAACTAAGTTCATTTCTTTAGCAAGTTCAACAATTTCATCCATTACTTTTGGATCGGTTCCTTCATGTCCCATAATTTCAGCAGTATTATGTAGCCAAATTTCATTAGCAAAGTGCATGGCTAAGAATTTTTCTGGACGATCTGTACTTGGCGCAATTTGGCTAGGCAGCATGGTAGAAGTGTTTGTAGCAAAAATCGTTTTTTCAGGTGCAACTTTACTTGCTTCTTCAAATAAAGATTGTTTGATTTTTAAAACTTCAGGAACAGCTTCAATAAGCACATCCGCATCTTTAGTTGCTTCTGCTAAATCCGTTGTAAAGTTTAAGCGATCAAACACAGTGAGTGTTTTTTCTTTATCTTGGAAATATCCATCATAAATATCTACATATTTTTCCATTGTTTTTTTAGCTTTGTTTAACGCATCTTCAGTAATATCATAAACATACACATTTTTACCAAAGTACGCTGCTTGAAACGCAATTTGTCCACCTAAAACTCCTGATCCTGCAACAGTAATATTTTGTAGTGTCATAAAAAGACCTCCTAGATTTTAATAAAATCATTCATATTTCATTAAAAAAAGATAGATATGAATGATCTCTATATGTTCATTGTATTGATAATTCAGAAAAAAGTCAAAGAATATGGTGTGAAAGCGGATAAAACAGAACAAAAAAAGAGTAGATAACGAACATCTACTCTTTTTTAAAAATAAAATAATCGGATTTTTAATTTAATCTTGATTACCTTTTTACATTTTTTCAGGAGCTTTAATACCTAAAAGACGCAAATCTTCTTTAAGCAGTGTTTTCACAGCATAAACTAAAGCAAGACGTGCTTGTTTTTCAGAATCATCTGCTAAGATTTTTGTATGTGCATAGTAGCGATTGAACGCTTGAGATAGTAAAATCGCATGTTTTGCAATAACGGATGGTTCATATTCTTTAGCTGCTTTTTGAATGACATCTGGATAACTTTCAATCAGTTTAATAATTTCCCAACTTGCTTCATCTGTTAATGATAAGTGGTTGCTCTTTGTTGCTTGTTCTAAGTTCCATCCTGCTTTTTCTAAAATACTGCAGCAACGAACATGGGTGTATTGTACGTAGGGGCCTGTTTCTCCTTCAAAACGAACCACTTCATCTAAAGTAAAGTCAAAGGTATTGAGACGATCATTTTTTAAGTCATGGAAGATTACAGCACCTACACCGACTTGTTCGGCGATTTCATCTGCATTTTCTAAATCAGGATTTTTTTCAGCAATTTGTGCTCTTGCAGATTGAATCGCTTCTTCAAGAACTTCAATCAGTAACACAATTTTTCCTTTACGTGTGGATAGTTTTTTTCCATCTTTAGTAATCAGACCAAATGGAATGTGGTGTACATCTTTTGCCCAATCAAATCCCATTTCTGTAAGGACAGCTTTTAATTGTTTAAAGTGATAGCTTTGCTCATTACCAACAACATAAAGCACTTCAGCAAAATCATAAGTACGTTTACGGTAAATCGCAGCAGCAAGGTCACGTGTAATATAAAGAGTAGCCCCATCTGCTTTTTTAATGAGTGCTGGATTTAAATCATAGCTTGATAAGTCAACAATTTCAGCACCTTTATCTTCAACCAGTAAATGTTTTTCTTCTAATAAAGTGATGACTTCATCCATTTTATCATTGTAAAAAGCTTCACCATGTAATGAGTCAAATTGGATATCTAATAATTCATAGACAGGTTGGAATTCTTTTAACGATTCTTCACGGAACCATTCCCATAAACGGATTGCTTCTTCATCACCATCTTCTAGACGTTTAAACCATTCACGAGCTTCATCTTCTAATTCAGGATGAACTTCAGCTTCTGTATGAAAATCTACATATAAACGGAGTAATTCTTCAATAGGAGCTTTACGGACTGATTCTTCATCTCCCCATTTTTTATAGGCAACAATTAATTTTCCAAATTGTGTACCCCAATCTCCTAAGTGATTGATTCGGATCGGTTTATAACCAATTTTTTCAACAATATTTGCTAAGGCATTACCAATTACGGTTGAACGTAAATGCCCCATAGACATAGGTTTTGCAATATTAGGGGAAGATAGATCAATCGGTAAATTTTGACCTTTCCCTTGATCCGTATCCCCGTAATGCCCTCCTTCAGTTAAGACTGTTTGTAAGGTATTGGCGCTAATTTCTGCTTTGTTTAAGAAAAAGTTGATATAAGGACCAACCACTTCTATAGCATCAAAATGAGTTTGATCTAATTGTTCTGCAAGTTCTGATGCAATCATTTGTGGAGCTTTGCGAAATGTTTTAGCCAGTGTAAATACTGGAAAAGCAATATCTCCTAATTTGCTATCTTTAGGTTGTTCTAGTAGTTGATAAATTGTATCATAGTTAAGATGTTCTTTTAATACAGGATGTAGTGTGTTTGCAACTAAGGATTTATTATCCATAATAGAGCCTCCAGATTCATATTTTTAGAATTTCTATGAGGTAGAAATTCATTCATTTGTAACCAAAATGGTATACAAATTATGTATAATATTTAATTGTCATCATTATAGCAAAAGGGACATTATATTGCAATAATACATCAAAGTATCTAGATATTAATGTGTTTTTCCTTTAAAATAAGAAAAGGTGTATTGGAAAAATACTGTTTGAAATATAAGATATATTTTAATAAAATGAAATTATATGCAAAATAGGCAGTGGGAAATTTATATTTGTACATATAAGTAAGAATAAGATTAAAAATGAATCATCATAAGGAGTGAGTTGGTTTGAAAAAAAGTGAACGTCAATCTTTAATTAAAAAGATCATTTCAGAACAACAAGTTACAAATCAATTAGAGTTATTAGCTTTTTTAGAAGAAGAAGGGGTAGAGACTACTCAGGCAACTATTTCTAGAGATATTCGGGAATTAAATATTATTAAAACACAAAATAAAGAAGGGCAGTCTGTTTATAAAGTATGGAAAGAATTTGATGATAAGAAAAAATTAGTAACAGATGAAGAAAAACTACAAAATTATTTGCATGATTGTTTAATCTCTCATCAACGTGTTTCATTTATGAATATTGTTAAAGTGTTACCAGGACATGGACAGTCTATTGCTTTTTTAATTGATGAAATAGAATTTGAAGATGTAGTTGCAACCGTTGCTGGGGATGATACTATTTTACTGATTTCAGAAGATGAAGAAAAATCTAAAAAAATTTATAATTACTTTGCGCAACTTGTTGAATCGATATAATGATTAAAAACATCCTTTATTTCCATATAAAAATGTATGCTTGTTAACTTACACGCATACATTTTTTATTTATACAATAACTTGTGAATATTTTTACAAACCAATGTATGAAATAAAAAAATAAAAAAATTTTAGTATAAATTTGTTTGATATCGTATAAATATAAGCGTTTACTTAAAGTTTAGTAAAAAAAGATGATAGAAAATACAAAAGTTAAAAAATATAGAATGTACGACATTTTATATGTTAAGTATCCTATAGAATTAACTTATGTAATCGCTTATACTTAAGTCATACTTAATAAGGAGTGGTTAATGTGGAAAGACCTATTAATGTCTATTCAGAAATTGGTAAACTCAAAACTGTTGTACTTCATCGTCCTGGTAAAGAATTAGAAAACTTAATGCCAGACTATTTAGAACGTTTATTATTTGATGATATTCCGTTCCTTGAAGATGCACAAAAAGAGCATGATGCTTTTGCAGATTTATTACGTAGCAAAGGAATTGAAGTTTTATACTTAGAAGATCTTGCTGCAGAATCATTAACCGATGACAAGATTAAAGAACAATTCATTCAAGAGTATCTTGATGAAGCAGATATTGAAAGTCCTGTAATGCGTGAAAAAATTTATGAAATGCTTATGGCTATTGAAGATAAGCGTGAATTAATCGATAAAACAATGGCAGGATTACAAAAAGAAGAAGTGCCAAACTATGAGCACAAAGATTTAGCAGATATGGTGGATTCTGATTATCCATTTGCGATCGATCCAATGCCAAACTTATACTTCACACGTGATCCATTTGCAACAATTGGATTTGGAGTATCTTTAAATAAAATGTATTCAGTAACACGTAACCGTGAGACTATTTATGGTAAATATATCTTTACATATCATCCACGCTTTAAAGATGCAGAAGTTCCTTTCTTATACAATCGTGATGAAACAACAGCGATTGAAGGTGGAGATGAGCTAGTTCTTTCTAAAAAATTATTAGCGATTGGAATTTCTCAACGTACAAAAGCTGAATCTATTCAAAAATTAGCGAAAAATATTTTTGATCGTAATATCGGTTTTGAAAATATTTTAGCATTTGATATTGGTAATGAGCGTAAATTTATGCATTTAGATACTGTATTTACTATGGTTGATTATGATAAGTTTACAATCCATCCAGAAATTGAAGGAGATTTAACGGTTTATTCAATTTCTAAAGATATGGAAATCAAAAAAGAAACAGATACATTAGAACATATTCTATGTAAATATTTAGAGTTAGATAAAGTTACATTAATTCGTTGTGGTGGAGATAACATTGTAACTGCAGCACGCGAACAATGGAATGATGGATCTAACACACTAACAATTGCACCAGGTGAAGTGGTTGTTTACGATCGTAACACAGTAACGAATAAATTATTAGAAGAAGCTGGAGTAAAACTTAACTACATTCGCGGAAGTGAATTAGTTCGCGGTCGTGGGGGCCCACGTTGCATGAGTATGCCAATTGTACGTGAAGATATTTAATAAGGTTTTATCAATATAAAGAGATTGTCATCGTTATATGATAATCTCTAACCTTTTGAGAATGTTAAGTGTAATTATAATTTCATGGAAAGATAAGGGGAAGATAATATGACATCAGTATTTCAAGGACGTAGTTTATTAGCAGAAAAAGATTTTACAAGAGAAGAATTAGAATATTTAATTGATTTTTCTATTCATTTAAAGGACTTGAAAAAACGTGGTATTCCTCATGAATACTTAAAAGGAAAAAATATTGCTTTATTATTTGAAAAAACATCCACAAGAACACGTGCAGCATTTACTGTAGCAGCTAATGATTTAGGAGCTAATCCTGAATTTTTAGGACAAAATGATATTCAATTAAAGAAAAAAGAATCTGTTGAAGATACAGCTAAAGTATTAGGAAGCATGTTTGATGGAATTGAGTTTCGTGGATTTAGCCAAGAGATGGTTGAAGAATTAGCGAAATACTCAGGTGTTCCTGTATGGAATGGATTAACAGATGAGTGGCATCCAACTCAAATGATCGCTGACTTTATGACTATTAAAGAAAACTTTGGAACATTAGAAGGGCTTACTTTAGTTTATGTTGGTGATGGACGTAACAATATGGCCAATAGCTTATTAGTAACTGGAAGTATCTTAGGAGTTAATGTACGTATTTGTGCTCCAAAAGAACTATTCCCAGAAAAAGAAGTTGTTGAATATGCTGAAAAATTCTCTAAAGAATCTGGAAGCAAAATTATGATTACCGATTCTGTAGAAGAAGGCGTTAAAGGTGCCAACGTTCTTTATACTGATGTTTGGGTATCTATGGGTGAAGAAGATAAGTTTGAAGAGCGTGTAAACTTATTAAAACCTTACCAAGTAAATATGGATATGGTTCGTAAAACTGGAAATAGTGAAAATGGTGAATTAATTGTACTACACTGTCTTCCTGCGTTCCATGATACTGAAACTGACTATGGAAAAATGGTTGCTGAAAAATGGGGATTAACAGAAATGGAAATCACTGATGAAGTGTTCCGTAGTAAGTATGCTCGTCAATTTGAAGAAGCAGAAAACCGTATGCACTCAATTAAAGCGATTATGGCAGCAACATTAGGAAATCTATTTATTCCAAAGGTTTAAACCAGTGAGGGCATGAAACGTTGAATTCATGCCCTTTTTTTTGTATAGTATAAAGTGATCAGTTTATTGATAAAGTTTTTGAGCTAAAGGAGAGATTTTGTGATGAAAAAATTAGTCGTAGCTTTAGGTGGAAATGCCATTTTATCAGATGATGCAACTGCACAAGCACAGCAAAAAGCGTTAGAACAAACTGCAGAACATTTAGTGAATTTAATTAAACAAGATTATCAATTAATTATTTCACATGGAAATGGGCCGCAAGTTGGAAACTTGTTATTACAACAACAAGCTGCAGATTCACCACAAAACCCAGCACTTCCATTAGATACATGTGTTGCTATGACACAAGGAAGCATTGGTTACTGGATGGTTAATGCTTTAAATAAAGCATTAAAAAAAGAAGGAATTGACAAAAAAGTTGCTGCGGTAGTGACTCAAGTTGTTGTCGATGCAAAAGATCCAGCATTTGAGCATCCAACAAAACCTATTGGCCCCTTTTTAACAGAAGAAGAAGCAAAAGTTGAAATGGAAAAAACAGGAGCAAAATTTGTTGAAGATGCAGGTCGTGGATGGCGTAAAGTGGTTCCAAGTCCAAAACCAATCAGTATCGTTGAATATGAAACTGTAAATACACTTGTTGAAAATGATACGATTGTCGTAGCAGCTGGTGGTGGCGGTATTCCTGTTGTTGGACAAGATCATGAAGGAGTAGAAGCGGTTATTGATAAAGACTTTGCTTCTGAAAAATTAGCAGATCTTGTACATGCAGATTTATTTGTTGTACTTACAGGTGTGGATAATGTATACATTAACTTTGGTAAAGAAAATCAAGAAAAACTTGAACGTGTGACTGTATCTCAAATGAAACAATATATTAAAGAAGATCAATTTGCAAAAGGAAGTATGTTACCGAAAGTTGAAGCTGCAATTGATTATGTTGAAAAAAATAAAGATAGTAAAGCTGTCATTACTTCTTTAGAAAACTTAAGCAATTTTGGACAAGGCATTGTTGGTACTGAAATTGTTGCAGGATAATGGATACTGCGCTGATTAAAACATTAAAATATGATCTAGAATCGTTAAACGTTCGCTGTGTCGAACGTTTATCGATTGATTGGTATTTACATAAATATCCTAAAGGACAAATTTTAGCGTACCAAGATGAATTGAAAGATAAATTTTTTTTCTTAAAGCAAGGAATTGTTAAAGTAGAGTATACAGATAGTGAAGGAAAATATTTTTATTTAGATTATTTTTCTTCTGGAACCTTTTTTCCACTACAAGATTTATTTTCAGATCAGTATTATGCCGCAACATATATGGCTTATACACCGATTACCGTGTATTCAAGTTCAATGTCTATGTTAGAACAGGAATTAAAAGATTCTGCAGATTTTTTAAGATTTAGTTTAGAACAATTATCTGAGCAGCATATGCTTAATAAATATCGAATTCAATATGGTGTTTCATCGGATTCTTTAGAACGTATTCGTATTTCAATATATCTTTTAGGTTATCGATTAGGAAAGACAGTTGATCAAGGATATATAGAAATTCAAGCACCGATTACCATTAATGAGTTAGCACTGCTTAGTGGCACATCTCGAGAAACGACAAGTATTTTAGTGAAAAAATTAGTAAGTTTAAAAAAGTTGAAGTATGAACGGAAAAAAATGATATTATTAGATCCATTTTATTTTGATCCTGTTGGAAGATAATATGATTAAAAACTAACTAAGAAAGTAGGGAATCATTATGGGCGAAGCAAAGAAGAAAAAAGAAAAAAAACAGCTGTCCTCGTTTAGTATATTATTTATTATCATTATCGTACTTGCCATTATTACACAATTTTTAGCAGGACAACCTTTTACGCCAACAGTAACTGATGCAGGAGATACAGTAAGCTCAGTAGTTGGTGCTTCACTGTCAGATGTTGTTATGGCACCTTTTCACGGGTTTCAAGATGCGTTAGATATTTGTGTATTTATCTTAGTATTAGGTGGATTTTTAAATATCGTAACGCAAACAGGTGCTTTAGAAGCTGGGATTCAAAAATTAGTAGAACGTCTTAAAGGGCGTGAATTACTGATTATTGTTATTTTAATGATTTTATTCTCAATTGGTGGATCC
>JASLFJ010000116.1 GCA_030150665.1 Enterococcaceae bacterium | reverse complement strand
CTCCTTCCATTCCTGTCCCTAAAATACTTACCACTGCTTGATTTTGATCATCCAAAGTAAGTACCTCACCTTGAACTACATCTCCAATATTTACTTCTTTTACTTCATTCATTACATCTTCCATAGTTTCTTTAATATCTGTCATAACTATATGCCTCCTAGTTTGCTTTCGTACTTTTATCATACATAAATTTTTAAAATAATGCTACTCAAAGGCTTTTATTTTGTTAAATAAGTTCTGACAATCATCATCATCTCTTTTTGCACTTCAGAAATTGTTTTACCCGTGGTATCTAATTCTATAGCATCTTCTGCTTTTTTTAAAGGTGCAATGGAACGTGTTTGATCTAAAAAATCTCTTTTTGCAATAGAAGCCTCGATATCTTGTAACTGAACCTCTTCTCCTTTACGTTTTAATTCTAAATATCTTCTTTTTGCACGTTCTTGAACGCTTGCAATTAAAAAAAATTTAACTTCAGCATGAGGTAAAACTACCGTACCGATATCACGACCATCCATCACAACCCCACCATCTTTTGCAATCGCTTGTTGCTGTTTTAATAAAAATTCACGAACATCTGCACGCGCTGCTACAACGGAAACTAGCTCTGTGACCTCACTGGATCTAATTTCTTCTGTTATATCTTGACCATTTAATAATATAGTCTGCTGTCCATTTGATTGCTGAAATTGAATACATAATGTACTTAAAAGATCTGAAATATCAGAATGTTTTATATCTGATATATTAGAATTTAATAATCCATTAATATTGTTGATTAACGCATAAGTAACTGCACGATACATGGCTCCCGTATCACAATAAATATATGATAATTCTTGAGCTAATAACTGTGCTAGTGTGCTTTTTCCTGCAGATGCAGGGCCATCAATTGCAATATTTATTTTTTTTTCCAAAATAATTAATCCCACCTTAAATACTTAACATTACTGAACTTTTAATACTTGACCTACAGAAATTGTATTGTCTGTTAATCCATTTAATGCTTTTAATTCTTCTAACGTTAATCCATGATTTAATGCAATACGATATAAATTATCTCCTGGAGCCACCACATAAGTTGCTTCTTGTGCCCGTTGCTCATATACAGGTTGTTCCTCAGGCATGCTTTCTTGCTGAGGCGCTGGCTCTTCTGGAATAGCTTCTTCTGGAACTGTTTCTGAACTCATAGTCTCGCTTACTTCTTTTTCTGATGAACTAGAACTTTCTTTATGAGTTTCAGAAGTTGATGTTTTTTCTGTACTTTTTTTTGTGGTTGATGATGTTTCTGATAATGATGTAATCTGACTTACATCATTTGCTTGATCTAATTTATTATTATCTTTCATTTGTAAATAATAATAAGTTAATGGAATAATCGTAATCGCAATAATTAATAAAATTAAAATCGTCAAAAATAAACGATTATTTCTTTTTTTAGGTGCTCTACGTTTCATCCGTGAGGATTCCATTTCATCATCAATATCATAAATCGGTTGTTCCCAAGGTTTATTCTTATTATTATCACTCATCAATAATACCCCCTCTTTAAATCTTTACTTAATTGTATTATACTCTAAATCTAATCAAATATATATTTAAAATAACCAAGGATATCAAAAGAAAGGTTGAGATCAATGATTTGTAAATTAAACAAAGATAATTGTATTGCTTGTGGCATCTGTTATTTAATAGCACCTGAACTTTTTGATTATGATCCTTACGGCATTGTCATGTTTCAAAATAATATGGAACAAACAAAGCGAATATTATCAGATTCAGAAGTTCCAAATGCCTTACAAGCTTGTAAACAATGCCCTACACGGGCAATATTCATTGAACATTATTCTGACTTATAAGATCGTTTCATTAGTTCTTCTGCTACTGTTTGGATAGGTGCATTATCATAAATAACACGATAAATAGCTTCTGTAATTGGCATTTCAATGTCCCAAATTTTAGCTAAATCATAAGCAGACTGTGTTGTACCAACGCCTTCAATGACCATTCCCATATTTTTTTGAATGTCTTCTAAAGACTTACCTTGACCAAGGGCATATCCTGCTTTAAAATTTCTAGAATGTTGGCTCGTTGCTGTGACAACAAGATCTCCTACACCACTAAGACCTATAAAGGTAAGAGGATCTGCACCCATAGCAATACCTAATCGACTAATTTCTGCAAGCCCTCGTGTAATAATAGCTGCTTTAGCGTTATCACCATATCCTAATCCAGCTAAAGCACCCGCCCCTAAAGCAATTACATTTTTAAAAGCAGCACCTAATTCAACACCGATAACATCTGAATTTGTATACACGCGAAAATAGTGATTAGAAAATAGCGATTGAATGAATTTTGCTTCTTCTAAATCACTACTTGCAACTGTAATTGTTGTAATATCATGACGTACAACTTCTTCGGCATGACTTGGTCCTGATAAAACACTGATAGGATAACGATACTTAGCATCAATTTCTTCTGATAAAATCTCTGAGATTCTTAATGAAGTTCCTAACTCTAACCCTTTACTTGCGTGAACAAGATGAACTTGCTCAGTGAGTAAAGGATTTATGAAACGTGCAACTTGTCGTATAGCTTGAGTAGGCATTACAAAAATAAAAATATCAGAAAACATGACCGCTTGCTTAAGATCTGAAGTAAACTGAATATGATCAGATAATAAAATATTAGGCAAATAACGCTGATTGATATATGTTGATGATAATTCTGTAACATGTTTTTGATCTCTTCCCCACATAAGCACCTGATGGCCATTTTCCGCAAGCACTTGTGCTAATGCAGTTCCCCAAGATCCTAAACCAAATACAGTAACATGATATGTCATAAAATTCCTACTTTCTTATCTTGTTTGTCTCAGGTCTGAATAATATGGAAGATTTGGATATTTATACCGTCTAAATGCCCAAATGATTAAAGCCCCTATAAAAAATACTGCTGATAATAATTGGGAAATACGAATGTTATACATAAACATTAAACTATCTGTTCTCAGTCCCTCAATAAAAAATCGACCAAAAGAATACCATAATACATAGCTTAATGCAATTTCTCCTTGTTTAAGTAGTTTTGGAAATTTTCGTAAAAAAATCAATAAACAAAATCCTAAAAGATTCCAAACACTTTCATATAAAAAGGTGGGATGTCTAAAGGCATTTTCAATATACATATTCTCAATAATAAATTTTGGTAAGTGAAGTTGTTCTAAAAAACTGCGATCGGTAATAGGTCCATATGCTTCTTGATTCATAAAGTTACCCCAACGCCCAATGGCTTGAGCGATGATAACACTGGGTGCAGCAATATCTAAAAATGACCAAATTGAGATCATTTGATATTTTGTATAAATAATCGCTGTTATCGCACCACCAATAAGCCCACCATAGATCGCAATGCCTCCATGACGAATTGCAAAAATTTCTGATAAATGATGTTGATAATAACCCCATTCAAAAATGACATAATAAATACGTGCACAAAGAAGTGATATAGGAATCGCCCATAACATAAAGTCAACGATAATATCTTTATCCATATTTAGTCTTTGTGCCTCTTGGGTTGCTAGATAGGTCCCTAACATCATTCCAGATACTATAATAATGGCATACCAATAAATTGGGATACCTAAAAAATGAAATGCTACTGAATCAACTGTGCCAATACCCATTATAGTCTCCTTACTCATGTTTATTTTCTGAAATTAATCGGGAAAGATTATCCTCAAATGTTTTAGTGGCATCTAAACCCATTGTTTTCGCTCTAAAATTCATAGCTGCTACTTCAACAATAATCGCCACATTTCTTCCCATAGAAACAGGAATAGTAATTTTTGGCAGACTAACTCCTGCTAAATCAATATGCTCTTGAACAACCCCTAAACGTTCAAATTTTTTATCTTTAGTCCAATGCTCTAATGAAATCACTAACTGCACTTCTGAACTATCACGTACAGCACTGGCACCAAATAAATCTAATATATTAATAATACCAATTCCTCTAATTTCCATCAAATGCTCTAAAATTTTAGGTGATTCTCCCATCAATGTACCTTCATCTCGGCGAAATACATCTACACGGTCATCAGCAACTAATCGATGTCCTTTTTTAATCAACTCTAGCGCTGTTTCACTTTTTCCAATACCACTATCTCCTTGAATTAAAACACCTAATCCATGAATATCAACTAAAACACCATGAATAGATTCTCGTTTAGCTAGACAATCTTCAATATAATTAGATAAAAGACCTGATATTTTAGAAGTTGTTAAAGTCGTTTGTAAAATAGGAATATGTTTTTTTTCAGCAACTTCAATTAATTCAGGACAAGGAATTAAAGATTTTGAAAATACAAAAGCAGGGGTTTCTTCAGTGGCTAAACGATCCATAATAATATAACGTTCATCTGGAGTCATCTGCTCTAAATAAGTGACTTCTTTTTTACCAAACAGTTGAAGTCTATCTTGCGGATAATATCTAAAATATCCTGTAAGCTCTAAACCAGGACGTGAAATATCACCTGTTTTCACTTTCCGATCTAAGTAATTTTCCTCAGCATAAAAATGAAGAGGAAGATGATTCACTAAATCTTCTATTGTTACATATGAATACATATTATCAACACCTTTATCAAATATATATAATAAAAAATTCCCTTTACACAAAATAAAGGGAATTTTTTATTATTTAAACTACTAAAATTATCTGCGAATTTCTTTAATACGTGCAGCTTTTCCGTGTAAAGCACGTAGGTAATATAGTTTAGCACGACGTACTTTACCATGACGTACAACTTCAATTTGTGCAACACGTGGTGTGTGGATTGGGAATGTTCTTTCTACACCCACACCATTAGAAACTTTACGCACTGTATAAGTTTCACTAATACCAATTCCACGACGTTTAATCACAACACCTTCAAAAATCTGAATACGTTCACGACTTCCCTCAACAACTTTTGCATGAACGCGTACAGTATCTCCGGGTCTAAAATCTGGAATATCTGTACGTAATTGATCTTTTGTTACTGCTTCAATTAATGGATTAATCATTTTTTCTTCTCCTTATTTCCAAATATTCATAAGCATTTCATCGTACTTAGCGGAATATCGTAATAATTTAGATAAACTTCAGTCTATCCAAGAAGTTATCTTATCATATCTTATCATATTTGTAAACTAAAAAATCATTAGTTTAATCGTTGTGATAACGATTCTGTTAATGCCTCATATCCTGGCTTTCCTAATAATGCAAACATATTTTGTTTATAAGCCTCTACTCCAGGTTGATCAAAAGGATTAACTCCATTTAAATATCCTGAAAGTGCACAAGCAATTTCAAAGAAATAAAAAGTATATCCTAGTGTATAAGCAGAAGTATCAGGCAATGTAATGAATAAATTAGGTACATTGCCATCGGTATGCGCTAAAATAGTCCCCTGACATGCTTTTAAATTCACGTCGTTAACTGTTTTACCTTCTAAATACCCTAATCCATCTAAATCTTCTGATGTCTTTGGAATGATGACATCTTCTAAGGGTTGTTTAATATAAACAATAGTCTCAAAAAGATCGCGTCGTCCATCTTGAATATACTGACCTAAAGAATGTAAATCCGTTGTAAACTGTGCACTTGCTGGATAAATTCCTTTTTGATCTTTCCCTTCAGATTCTCCAAATAACTGTTTCCACCATTCTGCCAAATAGGCTAACTTAGGCTCATAACTAATAAATAATTCTAATAACTTTCCTTTACGATATAAAATATTACGTAGCGCAGCATATTGATATGCAATATTATGATCTAAAGAAGGAGTCTGATAATCAACCATAGCATCATATGCTCCTTGCATTAAGGCTTCAATATCTGCTCCACTGACTGCAATAGGTAATAAACCAACAGGCGTTAATACTGAAAATCTACCACCTACATCGTCTGGAATAACAAACGTTTCCCATCCACAAGCATCTGCTTCTGATTTTAAAGCTCCCTTAGCAGCATCTGTTGTAGCATAAATACGTTGGTAAGCTTCTTCTTGTCCATATTTTTGAACTAAAACATCTTTAAAAATACGAAAAGCCACAGCTGGTTCTGTTGTTGTTCCTGACTTAGAAATAACATTAATTGAAAAATCACGATCTCCTAAAACATCTAAAACTTCTCTTAAATAAGTCCCGCTTAAATTATTACCAACAAAAATAATTTGTGGCGTATTATCTGTTAACATATCTTTAAAAGAATGGGTTAAAAAATCAATAGCTGCTTTCGCTCCTAAATAAGATCCACCAATACCAATGACAATCAATACTTCTGAATCCTGTTTAATCTTCTCAGCAGCTTTTTGAATGCGTGAAAATTCTTCTTGATCATAATCTTTAGGAAGTGTTAGCCAACCTAGAAAATCATTCCCTGGTCCACTTTTTTTCATTAACTGCTCATGGGCTAATTTCAATGCGGGTTCCATAAATAACAATTCATGATCCTGAATAAATGTATCTGCTATCTGATAATCTAACTCAATGTGTCCCATCTTTATCTCTCCTATCCTAAATCTTCTTTTACTTTACTTGTTTTCTCATTTTTTTTCAACCCCTCACTTAACAATGTTTCCCAAAAGAAGCAAGGGCATCTTCTATAATTTTAAATATATTATGCTATAATAAAATTCATATGATACTTATGAACTTATAAGCGAGGACTGTCTATGAACTATTATCAATTATATAAAAAATGGCTCTCCAAAAAAAATCTATTTTCCCATTTTTCTAGTGTGCAAATTATTGTTTTTTACTATACACTGATCATTTTTATTGCCTTTATGCTACTTAGTTTGCCGATTTTTCATCAAGATACCAGTAATGTTTCTTCCTTAGATATGTTATTTATGGCAATTAGTACTGTAAGTGTTACAGGGCTTAGTACCTTTAATATTAATGAGGTTTTTAATCATCGAGGTATTATTCTACTTGAAGTATTGTTTCAAGTAGGTGGTTTAGGTATTATGATGATCTCAACATTCTTTTTTATTTTGTCTAAAAGAAAAATTAGTCTAAGACAAAGACAACTTATCATGACAGATATGAATCAGCCAAAATTAAGTGGTATTGTTCGCTTAATTAGAACCACATTAGCGATTTTACTCTGTTTGCAGCTTATTTTTGGTGTTATTTTTTCTATCCATTTCTATATTCATGATCTACATGCAACTTGGCATGAAGCTTTTTTCCATGGATTTTATCAATCAATATCAGCGGTTACAAACTCAGGATTTGACGTTACAGGTATGTCAATTATGCCTTACAAACAAGATCCCTTCTTTTTGATCGCAATTATGTTTTTAATTGCAATTGGTGGTATTGGGTTTCCTGTGCTGCTTGAAGTTAAAGAGTGGTTGTTTTTCCGACGTAAAAAATATCAAATTCCTTTTCGATTTTCTTTATTTAGCAAATTAGCGTTACTTTCTTTTTTTATATTCTTCCTAGGTGGAACGATTATGATTTATTTATTAGAACGCACTCATTTATTT
>JASLFJ010000070.1 GCA_030150665.1 Enterococcaceae bacterium | reverse complement strand
AGTTAAAAAATATATTGACATCTTAATTTCAAGATGATATAGTATAAGAGTTGTTACGAACGCGTTAAGCGGACAACAAAAAAGAACATAAAAAAACTAGTTGACATGACTGAAAAAACATGATAAACTAGTGGAGCTTACTCTTGTAAGCTCCACTAGTTTATCATGTTTTTCCAGTCATGTCAACTAGTTTTTTATGTTCTTTTATTGTTGTCCGCTTAACGCGTTCGTAACAACTCTTATAATATATCATCTTGTAATTAAGATGTCAATATATTTTTTAACTTTTTTTAAAGTTAATTTTTGTTGTTCGTCTTTGTTAAGGACAAGTAATAATATAGCAACTTTTTTTTCATTTGACAACCCCTTTTTTAAAATTTTTTTAAAAAAATAAAAATCACTTAGTTGACTAAGTGATTTTTATAAAAGATTATTCTTCTTCAGCTACTTCATTAATAACTTCTACGTCTTGATCTACCGCAAAATCAGTCATTAATTCTGCTTCAAGTTCTTCTTGTGTTTTAGGCTCGTCAATTGTAACAACAACTTCTTCAGGATCTTCAACAATTACAAAATCTTTAAAACTTGGAAGATCAGCAACTGTAATTGATTGACCTTTTTCTAAGTCTTGAATATCTACTTCAATACGTTCTGGTAGGCAATCTGGTGTTGCTTTAACTTTTGCCGCATAAAGACCTTGTACAAGTACTCCTCCTGCTTTAACCCCTTTAGAAATCTCTTCATTGATTAAAACAACATCTGCTTCTACTTCAATTTCTTCAGACATATCTACAGCGATAAAATCAACATGTTCCCAATCTTTTGTAAATGTATCCACTTGTGTTTCACCAACAAGTGCATTAATTTTTTTACCATCAACTGTCATAGAAATAACAGTATTTTTTCCATGTTCACGTAAAAATTTATCTAATTCTTTTGCATTAACTGCTACAGGTGTATTTTCTACTTTGTGTCCATAAACAATTGCTGGAACCATCCCTTGAGCACGAAGTGTTTCTCTATTAGAACGTGGGCGTAGTTCACGAGCTTCTACTGTTAATGTGATTGCCATTTAAATTTCCTCCTAAACATAAAAACAATAATTTTGTTTTCTTAAATAAAATGGTACTGCTTCATTTAATACCATACTAATAAAACGCTAAATCGTCAAGTATTACATATATATATTTACAAAGACTCATTATACTTGATCAACCTGATCAATATCTACTTCAGCTGTTGTTTCTCTACCAAACATATCCATAGTTACTTTTAGCTTTTGTTTTTCTAAATCAACTTCTGTTATTGTTCCTGTTAATCCAGAAAAAGCTCCGTCAATAATCATCACTACAT
The DNA here is from genome assembly GCA_030150665.1 of Enterococcaceae bacterium. Lineage (GTDB taxonomy): Bacteria > Bacillota > Bacilli > Lactobacillales > Catellicoccaceae > JASLFJ01. The sequence goes on along the minus strand of JASLFJ010000070.1, from coordinate 7,105 downwards.
CGCCAATTTCAAAATCTAAATCAAGATGTCTTGTACTCATACCTAACTGACGTAAAATATGTTCAATCTCTTCTGGAAGTAGTGGAGATGGTTTACTTCCTGCTCCATGAGAGCCAACAAAGCCTGTCACACCCGGTGTATTCCTTACGATATACCAAGAATCATCACTCATAATCATTTCAATCAATACATAACCTGGAAATGTCTTTTTCACATTTACTTTTTCTACACCATTTTTCATTTCTTTTTCTTCTTCTTCAGGAACAACAACCCGAAAAATATAGTCTTCCATCCCCATACTTTGCGCCCTTGATTCAATATTGGCTTTTACCTTGTTTTCATATCCTGAATAAGTATGCAGTACATACCATTGTTTTTCTAATGTTTCCACAATCTATTCCTCCCCAAATTAAAAAAGCCCCATAAAAATAGGCAGCTTTTTCAATAATTATAACACTAATAATTAGGAAATAAAACAGTACTCATCAATTACTTAGGGGGTCTTTTTTTTGGGCGTTGTTGACTAGGCCTAGCACCACTTGGCTTCTTTTTTTTCTGGCTTGTAGAAGGAGTTATTTGATTCACTTGTTTGGAATGATTCTTTGTTTTCCTTTTTTGTTTGTTTACAGATGAAGATGCATGATCTATATTCCGCACACGTTTTTTTCTATTTCTTTGATGCTCAAGTGCTCTTTGATGTTGGACTTTTTTTCTTTTTTTGAAAAAAAATAGACTCATAGCAAAAACTAATAAAATAAAAATGACACTTAAAATACCAATTAAAATATAAGTTCCAGAAGAAACAGAAGTATCATTAACTGTTTCGGTCAAAGGCATGATCTCTTGTGGTTCTTCTGTATCATCCATCGCATCATATGCTTCATCTTCATAGATCGGAACTTCTTCTACTTCATGGTCATCTTCATTTTTATCGGTATCAGATTCCATCTTAATCTCATCTTCTTTAAGATCATAAACAACTTCATAAGTCTCATAACTAGAAAGTGCATCAATCACTGTCATACGAATTTCACCTCTTTTTATATCATCATCAGATACAGGAAGTTCAAACTCTCCTTGATCATTAGCAATAATACTACCCATCACATAATCTAATTGAATATTAGCATTAGGGATTGTTTTTCCTTTAATGATATGCTGCGTTTCATCAAAAGCAATTGCAGAAATAGGCTCCTCTTTAGCTAAGGAGAGCGTGTTAAATAAAAATATACTCATCAATAACAATAGAAAAAAAACACGCCTAATAATTTTAAGAAAATGCACATTAACAACTCCTTATTTTTTTACATTTGTATAAAACATATGATGATGTAATTACTCTATATTTTTTTAAAATCAATAAAAAAGCTGAAGGAGGAACGATTATGTCTTATTCATCTTACACACTTCACCACCTTATCATACAAGCAAAAAATTTAGATAATGATGCTTTTTCAATGCTATTTAATCAATATCTTCCTGTTGTTTATAAATTGAAACAAAAATATTTTGTCTATGAATGGGAAGATGAGGATTGGTTGCAAGAAGCTCAATTTATTTTTTATAAAACATTAAAGAACTATGAATTTTCAGATCCTTATTCTCTAGGTTGTCAGTTTAAAGTAAGTCTTAAATCCCATATATTTAATACACTAAAACATCTACACACCTTTAAATATATTTCTTGGAAACAAACTCAACACATTCCTGACATGAATTATCTCACATATACCTCATTAATAACAAACTATAATCCTTGTGAAGAAGTTATTCTAAAAGAATCTATTCTTTCTATTTTAAACACACTTTCATTAAGAGAAAAAATCATGTTATTTCGAGAAATTTATACACCTCCTCATCAAAAGATTGATCCTATTAATGGAAACTTTTACGCTAAATATTCACTACACAAAAAGTTTCATCAAAAATTGCTACCTAAAAAACCTCTTCCACAAAAAAATCATAAACAGTAAAAACCAAGATAAAAGACTTATAAAAATAGATAATATTGCACCAATACTATGTGGATAGCTAATTTGTACTTCATAATCACCTTCAGGGAGTTTAACAATCGGATTACCAATTTCTGTAAGTTGATCATCATTAAAGTTCAATAACTTTTGATTTAACAAGACTTGACTATGTTTATATAAAATGACAGGTAATACTTTTTCTTCTGCTTTTTCTTGATGCCAAGATATATAAATACGGCCATCTTTTGAAAAAGAAGCATAATCTAATTGATTTGCTAATACATATCGCTCATACAATTTATATTTATTTTTATCGGTCTTATGATAAATAGGAACATAATCTGGTGTTGATTTTTTCCAAAAATCAAGGGATTTAGATAAATCCTTAGAAAAAAAACTTTCTTTAACACGTTGATCATCACCTTCATAAACAAATGTATGTAATTGCTGGGCTTTTCTACTATCAAAGCGATCCCATTTACTTCCTGCTCTATTTATTTGATTCATCGTATCTCCTATAGAAACAACTACAAAAAAAGTCAGGAGTATATATATAAATTTAACATATGAACATTGATTAAATATATAGCTGATTCCCCAAAGAATTAGCACCGTAAATGGAACAAAAAAACGAAAAGGAAACTGAATCATACTCACTCCTGGAATATTGTGTTCAAGTAGATATTTCCAAGGAAAAAAGCTTGTTGACAGCCATAAAAAAAATAAAGCAGTCAACATAGTTACTTTAATTTGAAGAGATTCTTTTTTCCAAAAAATTATCGTCATAACGACACCGATGAGTAAAAAGCAAGGAAGTATATTCGGTGTAGTTAACCAGTATACACTATTATTATTGATGGTACTAAGATGCATTTTTTTATTCACAAATGGAGGATGGATGTTATTTTGCATACTTAGCATAATAATATTCCACCAAATATTTACCGTTAATATGCTAAAAACTAAAATCGATTGTCCTAATTCCCGCAGCAAAGAACCTCGATCATTTTGATACTTCACAAAAACAGTCATAAAAAAAGAAAAATATACTACTGCAAGCATCATACTAGATAACATATGAATTTGAACCATAAGCCCCATGCAAAAAGCCGTTAAAAGAACCGGAAGTTTCTTCTTTTGCATTAATTGCAACATAGGAAGTAAACATAGCGGAAAAAATGCAGCTCCCCAGCTACTAAATCCTTGACGATAAGTCCAGTACTGTATATTATAAGTGGTCATATATATAATAGCGACTGATGTTGCAATAGTATATTTAATATGAGATTTTCTCAACAAATAAAAAAAACTCAGTCCAGAAATAAGATATAATAAAAAGTTGCTTAAAAGCTGATAAACAAACCAACTTCCTGAAATCAGTACAAATATTCCCTGAATATAAGCAAAAAAAGGCCCGTAAAATACATTGACAAAACGCCCTGTTTGTTGAAATCCATATAAAGACATAAAATAATGTAAATTTCTATGCTTTATTTGTTGGGCTGTCTCATAAAAACGATTGAAATGAAAAATAGCATCAGAGCCTATAATCATACGTTTTTGTAGTCCGTTAATACTCATAAAAATCAGCGCTACACAGACAATAATAGCTACAGAAAGATAACTTCTGTAACATTTTTTCACCACACATAACTACCTCCCTTATTAAGTAGATGAATATTTTTATTTGATTTTTAGATGATTCATGATATAGTGATCATGTCTCAAAAAAATATAGAGTAGAAAATAAAGCGTTAAGTGCTAAAAGATGGGATGTTGCTTTTAGACGAAAAATCATAAGATTTGCGATTTTATTTTCGCATTCGCTACAGATTTAATGTGGCAACTCTTAATACAAAGGAGTGAAGCCAGTGTCGAGACATAAAACACGTGCCATTAGCATGATGGGCTTGCTAATTGCATTACATATCATTTTAACACGATATATTTCTATTGAAACACCTTTTATGCGAATTAGTTTCGTATTCATTGCCATTGGATTTATGGGTTTATTTTTTAATCCATTATTTGCTGGATTAGGAAATGCTTTAGCTGATTTTTTAGGTATTACCTTATTTTCTAAATCTGCAGCACCCTTTTTCCCAGGATTTACAGTTTCTGCATTTCTAAGTGGCATGATTTATAGTTTATTTCTACATAACAAAAAGGTAACGCTACCTCGATTATTATTACTAGAATTAGTGATTTCTGTTGTTATAGAACTGATATTAAATACAGTATGGTTATATATCTTACTAGGACCAGGTATTTTAGCCCAAATCCCGGTTCGAATCACAAAAATTTTAATTATGTATCCAATTAAAGTTATTATTTTATATATACTTACCAATAAAACGAGTTTATCTAAATTCAAATTATAAAAAAAAATAACTTCTTGTGTCATCCCCACAAGAAGTTATTTTTTTTATTCTGCTGATTCTGCAGTTTCTTCAGCGTAATCTGCTTTTGAACTATCTGTTGTATCATCTTCTGAGTCTGTATCTTTAGATAATGACCATACAACTTTATCACCATCTTCTAATACTAACTCATCAGCGCCTTTCATAGGCATCTCTCCGTTAACTTTATAAGTCCAATATTTCCCTTCTTTTGGATCTTGCTCTAATCCATCGATACTTTCAATAAATCCTTTGCTTTCTTTAATTTCAAAGTTTTCCTTCATTACATCCATCAATACTTTATCTTCTTCGATAGGAACTTCTTTTTCAATTACCTCTTTACCATCATCTTTAATAGTCACCGTTACATTATACGTAAGTGCTTCTCCATTATCAGAAGTTTCTACTAAATCAGAACGCTCATCTTCTTTAGCAAGCTCTTCTGTATCTTTTGTACAAGCTCCTAATCCAACCACTAATGTAGCTGCTAATCCTAACCATGCATACTTTTTAAATTTCATCATTTCATCCTTCTTTCATTTTATAATTTACATTGTCTATTTTATCACAAATTACTATTTTCTTCTTCTTTTTACCCATATATTTCCAAAAAAAGGTAGAAAAATAAGATAAAAAGCAATATTTCCACCGGCATGTAATGTATCAAAAGAAAGTCCTGCTAAATAATAAACAATAAATCGACTCATGCCAAATACATAAACTTCAGATAAAGAAATAATTGCCCCATATAAAAATCCCATAGCTCCTGCTAAAATTGCTTGAACAGCCGCATATTTTTTTACAAGAGGAATTTTATAAAGTAACCAAAACACAATAACAATACATGTATAACTGATCCATTGAGAAATGGTCCATACACCAAATCCAAAATAAAAACTCGTAATTGTTACAGAAGAAATACTGACTAATAATGCCGGAAGCAGCCCTTCATAAACACTCATTAATAAAAAAATAGCGGTCATTGGCTGTACATTAGGGATCCATTGAAAGGCAATTCTTCCAACAACAGCAATCGCTGTACACAGTGCATAAAATACTAAATCTCTTGTTGTCCAAAACGGTTTCCGATCTGTCTTCATCATAGACTCCTTCATCAAAAAAGCCACAATACAATGTATTGTGGCTTTTCGCACCCCCAATACATGCATTGACTTCGCATTTGTTTAAAACAGGTCTGACTTCGCATCATTTGATACGTCACAGTAGAAAGGGACTGTTAAGGATTTTCACCTTATTCCATTTTAAACATTTAATTGTCAAATTACTTACCTAAAATATCAAGCGCAGTTTGTACATGTAGTGCTGCTCCATATTTTAAGCATTCTTCATTAATTTTAAATTTCGGATGATGATTAATAAATCCGCATCCTTCAGCTTCTGTTCCACAGCCGATCATACTGAAGGTTCCTGGAACAACATCTGTATATGCTGAGAAATCTTCTCCACCCATAATTGGATTAGGGAAAATTAGACGCTCTTTACCAATAATTTTTTCAGCAGCTTCTTGTACTAATTTTGTCGTTTCTGGATTATTAATAACTGGACTATATCCATGATTATAATGATATTCATATGTTGCTCCGTAAATATCACAAATATTTTTCACAATAGCTTCCATACGTGCTTCAATCATACTACGAACCTTAGGATCATTTGTACGCACTGTTCCTTTAATCTCAGCAGTATCTGGGATAACATTTGGTGCAAATCCAGCTTGGAACTGACCGATAGAAATCACCGCATTTGAAAACGGACTCACATTACGAGAAATAATATTATTGAAATTGCTAATAATTTCACTACCAATCATCACAGGATCAATAGATAAATCTGGCATAGAACCATGAGATCCTTTTCCTTGAATGGTTAATGTAAATGTATCAGATGCTGCTGTAATAGGCCCTGGAACCACTGCCGCAACGCCTACAGGTACTCTTGGCATCACATGTAACCCAAATACCATATCTACATCGTCCATAACCCCTAATTTCACAAGTTCTTTTGCTCCACCAGGTTGTAATTCTTCAGCTGCTTGGAAAATAAATTTAATACGACCTTTAATATCATCTTGCATATCTGATAAAAAGGCTACCGCACCAAGTAACATTGCTGTGTGCGCATCATGTCCACACGCATGCATAATGCCTTCTTTTTTAGAACGAAACGGTACATCTGCAAGTTCACTAACAGGAAGTGCATCAATATCTGCACGAAGAGCAATTGTTTTTCCGGGTTCTTTTCCTTCTAACGTTGCAACAACTCCTGTTTTTGCAATGCGTTCATAAGTAATATTTGGAAAGCTTGCAAGAATACTTTCAATGTAATCTGTTGTTTCATACTCTTCAAAGGATAACTCTGGATTTTCATGTAAATAACGACGCCAAGTCACCATAGATTCTTGAGGCATTTTTTCAACTAAATTCATCATCATCAATCTCCTTTTATTTTATTGTTTTGCTTGATACTTTTTAGGATCAAATAACAAAATAACCGCAGATAATGCAAGTCCTAAAATAAAGAAATAAATAAACACAGCTGTGTATGTACCTAAAGATTCAAGAAGTACACCAATGATAATTTGGGTTGCTGCACCTCCAATAATTCCACCTAAAGCAATCGTAGAATAGCCCGGCGCAAAGAAATCTCCTGAAAATACTTTCATTGGGATTGCCATTAGTGTGACTAATGATGTTGTAAAGAATAATACACTAA